>NZ_JBFBHG010000040.1:0-19284 GCF_040685095.1 Microbacterium sp. NPDC089189 | reverse complement strand
ACCGCCGATCCCCCGATCACCGGTCTCTTCCCGGGTGCCGCCCGTCGGCGCAGAGTCGACGCATGAACATCAGCGGAAACACCATCTTCATCCCCGGCGCGACGAGCGGGATCGGGCGGGCCCTCGCCGTCCGCCTGCACGCGGCGGGCAACACCGTCATCGTCGGCGGCCGCCGACGCGCGCTGCTCGACGAGATCGCGGCCGAGCACCCGGGCATCGAGACCGTGCCGATCGACACGGCGGACGCATCGTCCATCGATGCGGCGGCGGCCGACGTGCTCGGGCGTCACCCCGAGCTCAACGTGCTGATCACGATGGCCGGCATCATGCGCGTCGAGGACTGGACGACGCCCGAGGGGTTCCTCGCGTCGGCGGAAGACATCGTGACGACCAACGTCCTCGGTCCGATCCGCCTCATCGCCGCCTTCATCGAGCACCTGCGCGCGCAGCCGGCGGCCACGATCATCACCGTGTCGTCCGGCCTCGCCTTCGCGCCCCTCGCGGCGACGCCGAGCTACAACGCGTCGAAGGCCGCGATCCACATGCTGAGCGAGTCGCTGCGGCTGCAGCTGGCCGGCACGAGCGTCGCGGTGAAGGAACTGGAGCCGCCGTCGGTGGCGACCGATCTGCTGCCCGGGCAGCGCAACAGCAGCATCGCCCTGCCGCTGGACGCCTTCATCGACGAGGTCATGCAGTTGCTGCGCGACGAGCCCGACGCCCCGGAGATCCAGGTGGAGCGAGTGAAGTTCCTCCGCTACGGCGAGGCCCGCGGCGATTACGCCCAGGTCGTCGCCGCGCTGAACGACACCGACCCGCACGGACGCTGACGCCCGCACGGACGCTGACGCCCGCACGGACGCTGACGCCCGCACGGACGCTGACGCCCGCACGCCCGCCGGGCGCCCGCGCGCCGCGCCGCCCGCCCGACGCGCACCGCGCCCTGCCCCCGCGGCCGTGGTGCGCGTCAGGCGCCCGGGCGTCCGGTGAAGTCGTCCATGCTCGAATGCACCTGGAACACGCCGCCGGCGACGGCATCCCAGGCGCGCGTGGGGAGCACCCCGCGCAGCGCCATCGCGAGCTTCACCGTCCAGGGCCGCAGCACCATGGGCGTCCCGCGCACCATTCCGTTCCACGCGGCGCGCGTCGCCTGCTCGGGCGTCATGATCGGCGTGAGGAGCGGGCCGCGCGCCCCGGCGAACATCCCGGTCGACACGTAGCTCGGGCAGAACGTCGTCACCCGCACGTGCTCATGCCCCGCCCGCGACAGCTCCAGGCGCAGCGACTCGCTCCAGCCGATCAGCGCCCACTTCGACGCGGCGTAGACGCTCATGTTCGGGTTCGCCAACGTCCCCGCCGCCGAGGCGATGTTGAGGATCCGCTGCGGCCGCGTCGCCGTCATCATCTCCGGCAGCACCTCGCGGGTGAGCCACATGGGCGCCACGGCGTTGATCCGCAGGGTCCGCTCGATGTCGCGCTCGCTGTCGTGCTCCCAGAACGGAGCGCCGCGCACGATGCCCGCGTTGTTGATCAGGATGTCGGGTGCGCCCAGATCGGCCCTGACCGCCGCGACCCCGCCGCGGATCTCCTCCAGCGACGACACGTCGACCCGGTACGCCCGCACATCGACGCCCGACCGCGACAGGTCGGCCGCCAACGCCTCGGCTTCGCGCTCATCCACGTCCCAGAGCGCCACGGCCCGTGCGCCGGCCGCGACAGCGCGCCGCGCGTAGAGCGCCCCCATGCCGCGCGCTGCCCCCGTGATGAGCACCGCCGCATCCCGCACCGGATGCACGCCGTCGCCGGTCATGTCGAACCCCCTCGTGTCGAAGGACGATCATCCCACCGGCGGGCCCGCGCCGACCAGCGGCTTCAGCTGCCGCGGTAGGTCGAGTACGCGAACGGGCTGAGCAGCAACGGCACGTGGTAGTGCGGCCGGCCGGCGACCGTGAACGTCACCGTCGCGAGCGGGTAAAACGTGTCGACGCCGCGATCGGCGAAGTACGCGCCGGTCGCGAACGTCAGCGCGTACATGCCGGGCTCGAGCAGATCGGGGCCCAGCGCGAGCCGGCCGTCGGCGTCGGTGAACCCCGACGCGACGGAGGCGACCGCGCCGCCGTCCTCATGCCGGTGCAGGGTGACCGCGACGTTCGCGGCGGGGACGCCCGCCGTCGCGTCCAGGATGTGGGTGGTCAGGTGGCTCACTCGGCGTCCTCCGGCTCCGCCTGCTCGCGATCGATCGTGGTGCGCAGACGCAGCAGCGCGATCTCCGCCAGCTGCGCCGTCGCCTCACGCGCCTCGGTCGCCTCGTCGTTGTCGAGCCGGCGGTGCAGCTCCGACAGCATCTCCTCGGGGCGGCGGCCGGCCGCGCGGATCAGGAACACGCGGCCGAAGCGCTCCTCGTATGCGCGGTTGCCGGCGGCGATGGCGGCGGTGACGTCATCCGCCGCCTCGGCCATCGACGCCTGCTCGGAGCGCGACGCGGCCGCCTCCGCGCCCGCACCGGTCACGGTCGCGCCGATGCGCGGATGGTGCGCGAGCGCCGCATCCAGATCGGCGCGCGACCACACCGAGGCCAGTTCGCCCGCATACGCGGCCAGGGCGTCGACGCCCGTGTAGGGGCGCGCGGCGACGACCGCGTCCACCCATCCCGGAACCGCCGCCCACACCGAGACCACCTGGGTGGCGTCGGCGGGGGAGAGTGCGTTGAACTCGTCCAGCTGCATGTGGTGCCTCTCGTGGACCGGAGCCTCAGACGTGGTCGCCCACACCGTGGACCAGGTCGGAGATCTCCCGCTTGTACTCGTTGAAGGCGGCGCTCGTGATGTCGCGCGCCTCGGGCAGATCGATGTCCACGATACGGCTGATGTGGCCGGCGACCCCGTGCGCGGCGCCCCCGGTCATGACCACCACCCGATCGGCGAGGAAGACCGCCTCCTCGATCGAATGGGTGACGAACACGACCGTCGTCCGCGTCTGCACGTGGATGCGTTTGAGCTCGGCCTGCAGGTCCGACCGGGTCAGCGCGTCCAGCGCACCGAACGGCTCGTCCATCAGCAGCACCTTGGGCTCGTTCGCCAGCACCCGTGCGATCGCGACGCGCTGCTGCATCCCGCCCGAGAGCTCGCCGGGGTAACGGTCGGCGAAGCGGCTGAGCCCCACCGTGGCGGTGAACGTGTCGGCCAGCTCCGCCGCCCGCGCCTTCGGCAGCCGACGCCGTCGCGGACCGTACGCGATGTTCTCGCGCACCGTCAGCCACGGGAAGAGCCCGTAGTCCTGGAAGACGACGCCGCGGTCGGGGCCGGGGCCGGTCACCGGCTTCCCGCCGACCGTGAGCGACCCGCTCGTGGCCTGCTCGAACCCGGCGAGGATGCGCAGCACGGTGCTCTTGCCGCATCCCGAGGCGCCCACGATCGCGACGAACTCCCCGGACGCGATGTGCAGCGAGACGTCGGTGACGGCCTGCACGCCGGCGCCCTCGGGGCCGTACCGCTTGCCGAGGTCGTCGATGTCGACGGCCGCATCCATGGTGTCGATGGTCATCGCCGCTCCTTACTTCTTCATCAGCGGACGTCCGCGCGTGAGCAGACGGAACGCGGTCAACAGGATGCGGTCCGACAGGAAGCCGGCGAGACCGATGACGATCATGCCGACCACCACCATGTCGGTGCGCACGACGTCGCGGGCCAGGATGATGTTCGCGCCGAGACCGACGCTCACCCCGACGCTCTCACCCAGCACCAGCACGACCCACGAGATGCCCAGGCCCACGCGCATGCCGTTGATGACGGCCGGCGCGGATGCGGGCACGACCACCTGCGCGAGGATCTCCCATCGCCGGGCCCCGAGCATCTGGCCCGCCTCGATCAACCGCGGCGACACCTCTTTCGACCCGCTGATCGCGCCGAGCACGATCGGGAAGTACGCCGACAGGGCGATGAGGAAGATGGTGGCCTGGTCGCCCCATCCGATCAGAAGCCCCACCAGCGGCACCCAGGCGGTCGCCGGGATGGGGCGGAACAGGTTGATGAACGGATCGAAGAGGCCGTCCATCGTGTAGTACCGGCCCATGAGGATGCCCATCGGCACGGCGAGGGCGGTGGCGATGGCGAAGCCGATGAGCACCCGCAGCGACGAGGCGCCGAGGTTGAGCCACAGATCGCCCGAGAAGGCATCGTCGTGGATGCCGCCGAAGGCGTAGTCCCAGAGCGATGCGACGACATCGCCGGGAGCGGGGAGGAACCCCATCCGGATGCCGATGACGGGGATCTCCCACGCCTGCTCTCGCCCCAGCTGCCAGACGACCAGGAACAACAACGGAACGGGGAGCGCCAGCAGGATGCGGTGCAGCACCGCGCGACGCTCGGCCCGGCGCACGGGACTGCGGCGCGCGGGGGCGGTGGTGACGGTCTCGGTCACGGGGACCTCCTCGAGAGAGGGGCGCCCGCCGCGGCGGCCACCCCTCCCGGGTCAGGACGCGAAGTCGGTGTCGACGATCTCGTCGGCCGTGGGCACGGTGGTGATCAGACCGATGTCCGACATGGCCGAGGCGAGCGCCTCGAGCTGGGCGATGTACTCGTCCGAGAGGTCGGAGCGCAGCCAGAAGTTCTCGAGCGCCGAGGTAAAGACCGCCTCGTCGCCGCCGAACTCGCCGACCATCTCGGGCAGCCACTCCTGGATGTTCTCCGACATGTAGGCGGTGGTCGCGGCGTGGGTGTCGACGACCTTCTGCACCAGCTCCGGGTCGGACTCGATGAGCTCGTTCGTCGTGATGAGGCCGATGTTCACCCGGCCGATGTCGGTCGAGTAGGGGTCGACGACCTCGGTGCCGCCGGCGTTCTTGGCGATCGAGACGCCGATCTCGACGCCCATGAACGCGTCGATGTCGCCCGCCTGGAACGCGGAGGCCATCTCGGGAACCGGGATGACGGCCAGGTCGAAGTCCTCGGGCTCCAGGCCCGCGTCGTCGATGAGCAGACGCAGCGCGACCTCCTGTGCCGAGCCCTGCACGATGCCGATGCGGTCGCCGACGAGTTCGTCGAGCGAGGTCTCGCCGTTGCCGATGAAGCCTGAACCGCCGTCGGCCGCGCTCGCGACGATGCGCAGGTCGCGGCCCTGCGAGATCGAGGAGATCGTGGGCGTGACGCCCGAGATCGCGAAGTCGATCGAGCCGGAGGCCAGTGCATCCGAGAGCGCGGGGGTCGTGTCGAGCGTGACGACCTCGAACTCCACGCCCTCCACGGCGTGCTCGTTGTAGAGGAAGGGCTGGTAGAAGTGCGGCTGGCCGCGCAGCGTGCCGATCGTGACGGTGACGGTCTCCTCGGACCCTCCCGCCTCGGCATCGGTCGCGCCGCTGCACGCGGTGAGCCCGAGGGCGGCGACGGCGGTGAGCGCGGCGGCGGTGGTGAGGCGGTGGCGCAGGGACATGGGTCACTCCTGGTTTCGATCGCGTCGGGTGCGGCTGTGATGCGGGACACGCCCATTCAAGCCAGGCCGCCGCCGCGTCCCGTGAAGGGCGTGTAACGGACCTGTTAAGTGATCGCTTAACGCCGTCGTGCGGTTCGACTACGCTGTGCTCGTCCGAAGGGGGATGCCCGTGCCCGATGGTTCGTTGTCCGTCCAGATCGGCGACCGGCTGCGTCGGCTGAGGCTCGCCGGCGGGCGATCGCTGGGTGCCGTCGCGGCGCACCTGGGCATCTCATCGAGTGCCCTCTCGCAGATCGAGACCGGCGCGATGCAGCCGTCGGTCAAGCGGCTCGTCGAGCTCGTCGGCGTGCTCGACGTGCCGCTGTCGGCCGTGCTCGACGACGTCGCGTACTTCTCGCCCGCGATGGACGAGCTGCCGGCCGGCGTCACCGAACCCGTCGCGGGCGTCTTCGTGGCGGATGCCGCGACCTCCGAAGGGGCGCACCTCGCCGAGGGGATCACCTACCGGCGCCTGTCACCGCTGCGGCTGCCGGGCGTCGACTGGTTCGAGTCGACCTACCCGCCCGGCACCTCGTCGAGTCTCGACGGGGCTATGCTCGTGCACCGCGGCCTCGAGAGCGGGCGGGTCGAGCGCGGTGAGCTCACCTTCGAGTTCGCGGAGGGAGCCATCCGACTCGCGGCCGGTGCCACCATCTCGTTCCGCGCCACCCTGCCGCATCGCGTGCTCAACGACACCGCGGAGGTCGCCGTCGCGACCTGGTTGACCGTGGCGGACGCCGCGCCGGCCATGCCGTGACGGCGCCGGAGAATGTTGGTGTCGGTTACATCGGCGAAATCTGCGCCGCTTAGCGTGACGGGCATGACCCACTCCGCACCCGCGTCGATCGCGGCACGCCGCGTGTTCCGGGGCGGCACGTTCGTGCCCGCGACGGTGCACATCGTCGACGGCCTCGTCGCCGCGATCACCGACATCGACCCGGATGCCGACATCCTGCTCCCCGATGACGCGGTGCTGCTTCCGGGGCTCGTCGACTCGCACGTGCACCTCGACGAACCGGGCCGCACCGAGTGGGAGGGCTTCGCCACGGGCACCGCGGCGGCGGCCGCCGGCGGTGTCACGACCCTCCTCGACATGCCGCTCAACAGCGTTCCCGTCACGACGACGCCGGAGGCCCTCGCGGCCAAGCGGGCCGCGGCGCAGGGCAAGCTCGCCGTCGACGTCGGCTACTGGGGTGGCGCTGTGCCCGAGAACCTCGGCCGGCTGCGCGAGCTCTCGGATGCGGGTGTCGTCGGCTTCAAGTGCTTCCTCTCCCCCTCGGGCATCGACGAGTTCGGCCACCTCGACCCCGACCAGCTCCTCGCCGCGCTCACCGAGCTCGCGACCTTCGACGGACTGCTCATCGTGCACGCCGAGGACCCGGCGCACCTGCACGCCGACGGCGCGCTCGGGGTGCACTACCGCGACTTCCTGGCGTCACGGCCGCCGGTGAGCGAGCGCGACGCCATCCGCCGGGTCATCGACGCCGCGCGTCGCACCGGCGCCCGCGCGCACATCGTGCACGTGTCGGACGGCGAGGCGCTCGACGACGTCCGCGCCGCGAAGGCCGAGGGCGTGCGCCTCACGATCGAGACCTGCCCCCACTACCTCACCCTGGATGCCGAGACCGTGCCCGACGGCGCGGCGGCCTTCAAGTGCTGCCCGCCGATCCGCGACCGCGCGAACCAGGACCTGCTCTGGCAGGGAGTGGTCGACGGCACGGTCGACGCCATCGTCAGCGACCACTCGCCCGCCACCCCGGAGCTGAAGGGCGAGCCCGATTTCGGGCTCGCGTGGGGCGGCATCTCGGGACTCCAGACCGGGCTCGCCGCGGTGCACACCGAGGCGCGGGCCCGCGGCATCCGGCTGGAGCAGATCCTGCCGCTGATGACCACCGGCCCCGCGCGCATCGGCGGTCTCGGCGTGCGCGGCACGATCACGGTCGGCGAGCCCGCCCACCTCGCCGTCTTCCGCCCCGACGCCACCTGGACCGTGGATGCCGCGGCGCTCGAGTACCGCAACCCGCTGTCGCCGTGGCACGGGGCGACGCTCACGGGCGTGGTGGAGCAGACCTACCTCGCGGGCGCGGCGGTGTACCGTCGCGGCGAGGGGATCCTGGCGCGATCCGGCCGTGAGCTGATCGCCGCCGGCGACGAGGCACCCCGCGAGGAGCGCGCATGAGCATGACGATCCTGCAGCCCGGATCGGGGGAGATCGTGGGCGAGCACTACCTGCAGGCGCGGCCGGGGACGGTGCTCTGGGGGCGACTGCCCTGCGAGAGCGATGCGCCGGTGCTCACGATCGCCGCGGGTGCCACGGTCACGATCGACACGGTGAGCCACGAGGGCATCCTCGAGGACCAGGGCAAAGACCCCGCCGCGTACTTCGGCGGCCACGGCGTGCCGCGCGAGCAGGTGCTCGACGACGCGGTGGAGATCGCCGCATCCCTCGCCCGTGACGTGATGGCAGACGGCCCCCACGTGGTGACAGGGCCGATCTTCGTCGAGGGCGCCGAGCCCGGCGATCTGCTCAAGATCACGGTCGAGCGCCTCGTGCCGCGCGTGCCGTACGGCGTGATTTCGAACCGCCACGGCAAGGGCGCGCTCGCCGGCGAGCTGCCCCGCGGCGCGCACAACGTCAGCGTCTTCGCGCCCGTCGAGGAGCGGGAGACGGGCCTGGTCGGCGTCCTGCCGGTCGTCGAGGGCGGACCGGCTCTCGTCGAGTTCCCGCTCGCGCCGTTCCTCGGCACGATGGGCGTCGCGGTGGCCGGCACCGACCGCCCGCACTCCGTCCCGCCCGGGGCCCACGGCGGCAACATCGACATCAACCTGCTCGTCGAGGGCACGGTGCTCTACCTGCCGGTGCAGGTCGCCGGCGCCCTCGCCTACATCGGCGACCCGCACTTCGCGCAGGGCGACGGCGAGGTCGCGCTGACCGCGCTCGAGGCGTCGCTGCGCGCCACGCTGCGCTTCGAGGTCGTCGCCCGCGCCGACGCGCTCGCCGCCTTCGGCGAGGTGGCCGGGCCCCTGGTGCGCACCGACGAGTACCTCGTGCCGACCGGGCTCGACCCCGACCTGGGCGAGGCCATGCGCCGCTGCGTGCGCGCCGCCCTCGCGCTGCTCCAGGCCCGCTACGGCATGGCCGAGCACCTGGCCTACGCCTACCTCTCGGCCGCCACCGACTTCGACATCTCGCAGGTCGTCGACATCGTCTGCGGTGTGCACGCCCGCATCCGCGAGTCCGACTTCGCCGCCGTCGCGGATGGCGGTGCCGGCCCCGGTGCCGCCACCTCCGGTGCTGCCCCCGGTGCCGGCGCCGCATCCATGTCCCACTTTTCCTCGCCCGGCGAGCCCTCAGGCGAGGAAAAGTGGGACATGCCCGGCGAAAGGTGGGACATGAAGCGCACGGACGCCGCCGTCGCGGATGCGGAGGGCCGGGCATGACCGCCGTCGACATCCCCGCCGACCTCTTCGACGCCTTCGACCGCTACGAGCGGGCGATCCTCGACAACGACCTGCCCGTGCTCGACGAGATGTTCGCGCCCGGCCCGGAGACCATCCGCGGGGATGCGGCGGGTCTGCTCGTCGGTCATGACGCCATCAGCGCGTTCCGCGGGGTGCGGGGCGGGGTTCCGCCGCGCGAGATCGAGCGCATCGAGTACCGCCCCTTCGGCGACGACCTGGCGCTGCTCGTGTCGGTCTCGCGCTACGCGGGCGGCGGCACGGGGCTGCAGACGCAGCTCTGGCAGCGCGTGGACGGACGCTGGGTGATCGCGGCCGCGCACGTGAGCCCGCGTGCCCAGGCGCTGGACCGCTCGGTCTGGCGCACCGTCGGCGACCCGCTGCTGCAGGGCGCCTGGGAGGGGCCGCTCGAAGGGCTCCATGTGGCGGTCAAGGACCTGTTCGCGATCAAGGGGTACCGCATCGGTGCCGGCAATCCCGCCTACCTCGTCTCGGCGCGGGCGGAGTCGACGACCGCGGCCGCCGTCACCGACCTGTTGCGCGGCGGGGCGTCGCTGCGCGGCATCGCCCGCACCGACGAGTTCGCGTACTCGATCGCCGGCGACAACCCGCACTACGGCACCCCGCCCAACGGCGCGCTGCCGGGCGCCCTGCCCGGCGGGTCGTCGAGCGGTCCCGCCTCGGCCGTGGCCACGGGGCAGGCCGAGGTCGCCCTCGCCACCGACACCGCCGGATCGGTGCGGGTGCCCGCGTCCTACCAGGGGCTCTGGGGGCTGCGCACGACGCACGATCTGGTGCCGCGACAGGGCATGCTGCCGCTCGCGCAGACCTTCGACACCGTCGGATGGCTCACGCGCGACGGCGACACCCTGCAGCGCGTCGCCGACTGGGCCCTCAGCTACGACGGATCCGCCTCGACCGAGAGCGTCTACGGCGAGTCGTCGGGCGGGCTGCCGTGGCGCTTCGTCGTGCCCGACGAGATCCTGGATGCCGTCGAGCCCGACACCCGCGCGGCGTTCGACGCCCTGGTGGCCCGGCTGGCGGCATCCGACGATCCGCCCGCCCTGCGGCGCGTGTCGATCGGGGCGCTGAGCGAGTATCAGGAGCCGTTCCGCGTCGTCCAGGGCGCCGAGGCGTGGCGCAACAACCAGGAGTGGCTGCGCGCGCACCCCGGCGCGACCGGCGCGGCGGTGGCCGAGCGATTCCGCCTCGCCAGCCAGGTCACCGCGGCCGATGAGCGTGCCGCCCGCGACGTCATCGAGGGCCTCCGCACCCGCATCCGCGACACGGTGCAGGATGCCGTGCTGATCCTGCCCACCGTGCCGGGGCCGGCCCCCATCCGCACCTCCGACGGCGCCCGGGTGGATGCCGTACGCCTGGCGACCCTGCAGATGACCACGCCCGCGGCGGTCGGCGGTGTGCCGGCGCTCTCGGTGCCGCTCCTGAGCGTGCCCTCGCTGCTCGGCCCCGCCCCCGTCGGGGTCTGCCTGGTCTCGCGCGCCGGCACCGACATCGCCCTCGTGCGCCTCGGGCGCCGCCTCGCCCGCCTGCTGGGAACCCCGTGACCCCCGCCCCGCCCTCGCCCGCGCGTCCCGCGCTGGGTCGCCGAGTGCACGGCTTCGCGCCGAGTGCACGGCATGCCCGCGTCGGTATCCCGTGCACTCGGCGGCAACCCTTGCATTCGACCGCAGCGACGACGCCGACCGCAACGCCGACCTCGACCCCGTGCCCGACCAGGAAGACCGCATCATGACCTCGTTCCCCGCACCGATCGACCCGCCCGCGCGCCTGCTGATGGGCCCGGGGCCCATCTCGGCGTACCCGTCGGTGCTGCGGGCGATGTCGGCGCCGCTCATCGGTCAGTACGACCCGTTCATGACCTCCGCGATGGCCGAGACGCAGGAGCTGTACCGGCAGGTGTGGTCGACCTCGAACGAGGCGACGCTGCTGATCGACGGCACCTCCCGTGCGGGCATCGAGGCCGCCCTCGTCTCGCTCATCCGCCCCGGTGACCGCGTGCTCGTGCCGGTGTTCGGGCGCTTCGGGCACCTGCTGGCCGAGATCGCCGAGCGGGCGCTCGCCGAGGTGCACACGATCGAGACGGCGTGGGGCCAGGTGTTCACCCCCTCGGCGATCGAGGAGGCCATCGTCCGCGTGCGACCGACGCTGCTGGCCCTCGTGCAGGGCGACACGTCGACCACGATGAACCAGCCGCTCGACGAGATCGGCGCGATCTGCGCCCGCCACGGTGTGCTGTTCTACTCCGACGCCACCGCATCCCTCGGCGGCAACGCCTTCGAGGCCGACGCGTGGGGGCTGGATGCGGCGACGGCGGGGCTGCAGAAGTGCCTCGGCGGGCCGAGCGGCTCGGCGCCCATCACGCTCAGCGAGCGGGCGGTCGAGGTGGTGCGCTCCCGCGGGCGGGTCGAGGCCGGCATCCGCGAGGAGGGCGACCCCGACGCCGCCGACTTCGTGCGCTCGAACTACTTCGACCTGGGCATGATCCTCGACTACTGGGGCCCGCGCCGCCTCAACCACCACACCGAGGCCACGTCCATGCTCTACGCCGCGCGCGAGTGCGCACGGGTCCTGCTGCTCGAGGGTCGCGACGCCGTGATCGAGCGTCACCGCGTCGCCGGTGCCGCGATGCTCGCGGGCGTCGAGGCGCTCGGGCTCACCGTGTTCGGCGACGTGGCGCACAAGATGGCCAACGTCGTGGCGGTCGAGATCCCCGAGGGCGTGCCGGGGGATGCCGCGCGCACCGCGCTGCTCGACGACTTCGGCATCGAGATCGGCACCTCGTTCGGCCCGCTGCACGGCCGGGTCTGGCGCATCGGGACCATGGGCTACAACGCCCGCAAGGACACCGTGCTCACCACCCTCGCCGCCCTCGAGGCGATCCTGCGGCGCTTCGGGGCCTCCGTCCCGGTGGGCGGCGGCGTAGAGGCCGCGGCCGACGTCTTCGCGGGTCGAGGCCGATGACGACGCTGGCCCAGGCGTCGCCCGACCTCTTCGCCGCTGCCGCGCGGCGCGTCATGGCGCGGTGCGAGGAGCTCGCCCGCGTCACGGCCGTGCCCGGCACGATCGAACGCGTCTACCTGTCGACCGAGCACGCCCGCGTCAACCGGCTCGCCGCCGAATGGATGCGGGAGGTCGGCATGCGCACGCGCCAGGACGTCGCCGGCAACCAGCTCGGCCGGCTCGACCGCGTCGTGGCGGGCGCGCCCGATCCCGACGCCCCCGTGCTGCTCATCGGATCCCACCTCGACACGGTGCCCGACGCCGGCCGGTTCGACGGCATCGTCGGGGTGCTCATGGGCCTCGAGGTCGCGCGCCTGCTGCGCACCCCCCTCGGCGACGGCCGCTTCGGCGTCTCCCTGCCGTTCGGCCTCGAGGTCGTCGCCTTCTCGGATGAGGAGGGCACCCGCTTCGGCAAGGCCCTGCTCGGATCCTCGGCGGTGGCCGGGCTCTGGAACGACGACTGGTGGGCGCTGACGGATGCCGACGGCACGAGCCTGCGGCAGGCGTTCCTCGAGTTCGGGCTCGACCCGGGCCGCATCGGCGAGGCCGCGCGGCGTCCCGAGCAGCTCGTCGGGTACCTCGAGGCACACATCGAGCAGGGCCCCGAGCTCGACCGCCGCGGCGAAGCGCTCGCCGTGGTCTCATCCATCGCGTCGGCGCGGCGGTTCCAGATCGTCGTCGAGGGAGAGGCCCGGCACGCCGGCGGCACCCCGTACGACATGCGCCGCGACGCACTGCTCGGCGCCAGCGAGGCGGCGCTCGCCGTCGAACGCCTCTGCCGGGCCGAGCACCACATCATCGGCACGGTGGGTCAGCTCGAGGCCTTCCCCGGCGCGGTCAACATCGTGCCCGGCGAGGCGCATTTCTCGCTCGATCTGCGGGGCGAGTTCGACGGCACACGCGACGCCGTCTGGGACGACCTGTCGCGTGAACTCGACGCGATCATGGGTCGCCGGGGGCTGCGGTGGCGCTCGCGCGAGGTGCACAGCGCCGCGGCGGTGATGTGCGCCCCGCTCCTGCAGGACGTGGTGCGCGAAGGCATCGCCTCGACCGGGACCATCGGCGCCGACGACCCCGCCGTGATCTTCAGCCGCGCCGGCCACGACGCGATGTCGATCGGGGCCATCACCGACGTCGGGATGCTGTTCCTGCGCAACCCCGACGGTGTGAGCCACCACCCCGACGAGGCGGTGTCGGCCGCGGACGTGGCCCTCGGCATCCGGGCGCTCGCGGAGTCCGTGCTGCAGCTCGGCGCCGATCACCGCGCCCGCTGAGCCCGGTCAGCGGGTGGCGGCGACGCTCGCGGTGAACAGGATCTTGGCGGGCTCGGTGCCGACGTGCCGCCACCGATCGCGGGTGCCGGCGGGGAAGTGCATGAAGTCGCCGGCCGCCAGGCGATAGGTGCCCGCTCCCAGGATGTCGACCTCGAGCGCGCCCGAGACCAGGTACAGCGCGCACTCGCCGGGGGAGTCGAACCACTCCGCGATGTACTCGTCGGCACCGACCACGTACTCGACGATCTCGAGCGCCGAGACGTCGCGCAGCAGCAGCGCCCGCCCGACGGCCGCGGCGGGGTGGTCCGCCACGGGGATGCGGCGGCCTTCGCCCGCGCGCACGACCGTCACCTCGTCGGCGCGGACGGAGGGGAGGAGGTCGCCCGGTCGCACCCCGAGGGCGCGGGCGAGGCGATAGACCGAGGCCATCGACGGGGTGCTGACGCCGCGTTCGATCTGGCTGAGGAACGGCTGGCTCATCTCGGCGGCGGCGGCGAGCTCGCGGGTGCTGAGCCCCGCGGCCTCGCGGAGGCGCCTGATCTCGGCTCCCACGACCGGACCGAGTTCCGACTCGAGCGATACGTCGGCCAATTTACGCTCCTGACATCTTTCCCGAATGCTCTCGTCATCGATAAGGGGTTATCTGAATGCTGAGAGCAATCGATGCTCTTGTTCCAGTGTAAGGACCGACAGATGACGCTCGCACCCACGGCCGCCGACCCGGAGATCGAACGCATCGTCGCGGGGCTGCCGAAAGTGAGCCTCCACTGCCACCTCATCGGGTCGGTGCAGGCGACGACGATCGTCGACCTGGCGCGCAAGCACGGCGTCGACCTCGACGGCGGACGCACGGCCGACAACCTCTTCGACCACGCCAGCTACGAGGACCTCGACGAGTTCCTGCGGGTGCTGGATGTCGCGGGCTCCGTCATCCGCGACGCCGACGACTTCCACCGGGTGACCTACGAGTCGCTCACCGACGGCGGCGCCGCGCACAACGTGCTCTACCGCGAGATCTTCCTGAGCCCGCCGGGCCACCCCGGCGTCCCCTACCGGACGATCATCGACGGCGTGCTCGCCGGCATGCGGGATGCCGAGACCGACACCGGCATCCAGAGCCGCATGATCGTGGGGCTCAACCGCAACGGGTCGGCGGCGGCGGCGCTCGAGCTCGTCGACACGGTCATCGAGCATCGCATCGACGAGGTGCTGGGAATCGGACTGGACTACTCCGAAGCCGTCGGGCCGCCCGAGAAGTTCTGGAAGGCCTTCCGCCGCGCGGGCGAAGGCGGGCTCGAGCGCACCGCGCACTCGGAGTCCGGTCCGCCGCACCACATCGAGACTCTGCTCGACCTGCTCGGCTGCTCGCGCGTCGACCACGGCTATCACGTCGTCGACGACCCCGAGATGACGCGGCGGTGCGTCGAGGAGCGGATCCCCTTCACCTGCACGCCGGTGAGCTCCGACATCGGTCGGTACTCCGGCAGCGGCGACGGCACGCATCTGCGCATCAAGCAGATGGTCGACGCCGGCCTGCTCGTGACGATCGACTCGGACGACCCGCCCATGTTCGGCACCGACCCCACCCACGACTTCCGTGCGCTGGCGGTCGCCCTGGGATACGGGCTGGATGAGCTCGCCGCTCTGACGATGAACGGCGTCGAGGCCACGTGGCTCGACGCGACCGACACACGGGCCCTGGAACGCCGGGCACGCACGATGATCGCCGACCTCGCGGCCGGCCGGAAGGCGCAGGCATGACCAAGCAGCTGATTCTGGGAGCGTTCGAGGTGATGGCACCGACCTTCCTCGCGAACTCGTGGCGGCATCCGAAGGCGCATCCCGAGGGCTACGCGGGCTTCGCCGCCTGGCGGGAGCTCGCGCAGCAGCTCGACGCCGGCGGGTTCGACTTCCTCTTCTTCGCCGAGGCGCTGGCCTACCCGATGTCACCCGACGGCACGGTGCCCGAGGTCGTCGTGCGCGAAGCCGTGCAGTTCCCGGTGCACGACGCCCCGCTCGCGATCAGCGGCCTGGCCGCGACGGTGGATCGACTGGGCTTCGTCGTGACCTCGTCCACGACGGCGGAGCAGCCCTACCTGCTGGCGCGGAAGTACGCGACGCTCGACCACCTCACCGGTGGGCGCGTGGGATGGAACATCGTCACCTCCGACATGCAGCAGGCCCTGGTGCGCCTCCTCGGCGACACCGCCGTCACCCCGCACGATCAGCGCTACGCCCGCGCGCACGAGTTCGTGTCGCTGTGCCTGACGCTGTGGGAGCAGGGATGGGACGACGACGCCCAGCCGATGGACAAGCAGAGCGGGGTGTTCACCGACCCGGCCGCGGTGCACTGGCTCTCGCATCACGGCGAGCACTTCGACCTCGACGGGTACTTCCCCATCTCGCCGTCACCGCAGCGCACGCCCACGCTCTTCCAGGCCGGGGCGTCGCCGGCCGGCCGCGACTTCGCCTCGACCTTCGCCGAGTGCATCTTCACGCAGGAGCGCAGCGTCGAGAAGGCCGCGGCGCTCGTCGCCGATCTGCGGGCGCGCGCCGTCGGTCACGGGCGCCGCCCCGACGCCGTCAAGATCGTCAACGGCATGTCGATCATCGTCGGCGACACCGAGGAGGAGGCGCTCCGGCTGCGCCGGGAGCTCACCGACGCCCCCAGCCGCGCCGCCATGGCCGCCCTCTTCATGGGCTGGTCGGGTGTCGACCTCACCCGGTACGACCCGGAGACCACGCTGGAGGAGATCCGCACCGAGGTGGGGCAGAGCCTGCTCAACCAGTACAAGGACCCCACCCTGACCGTCGGCCGCGTGCTCGACGGACTCCGCGAGACCATGGGCGGCTTCAAGGTCACCGGCACCGCCGCGCAGGTCGCCGACCAGATCGAGGAGATCGTCGCCGCGACCGACATCGACGGCCTCCTCGTCGAGTTCACCTTCGGCGGCACGGAGTCCTACCGGGACGTCATCGAGCAGGTCATGCCGCTGCTGCGTGAGCGCGGGATGCTGCCGCCCGAGCCCCGTCGCGGCACGCTGCGCGAGATGCTCACCGGCGCCGACAGCGCCCGCCTGCCGTCCGATCACCCCGGCGTCGCCCACGCCGCGGCACCCGCCTGACCGCGGCCCCCATCCGTTCCACCCGCACCACCGCTCGTTCCACCCGCACCACCGCTCGACCGCGGCACGCGCGACGCGTGCCCGCGGCATCCGATCAAGGGAGACCCGCCATGTCCGTCACACGAAAGCCCACCGGCCGCCTCGCGGTCGCCCTCGCAGGTCTCGCCCTGTCGGCCCTGGCGCTGAGCGCCTGCGCCGGCGGCAGCGCCGAGCCCGCGGCATCCGACAGCGCCGAGGACGGCCTCGGAGACCTCGCCGTCCAGCTGAGCTGGATCAAGAACGAGGAGTTCGCCGGCGAGTACTTCGCCGACTCGAAGGGCTACTACACCGAGGCGGGCCTGGGCACGGTCACCCTCGTCCCCGGCCCCTCGACCGGCGCGGCGGAGCTCGTGAGCGGCACGGTCGACGTCGCCATCAACGACGCCGTGTCGGCGGGAGCCGCGGTGGCCGGCGAAGGCGCGCCGCTGAAGATCATCGGCGCGACCCTGCAGAAGAACCCCTTCACGATCCTCTCGCTCGCCGACGGCGGCGACATCCTGACCCCGGACGACCTCGTCGGCAAGCGGATCGGCGTGCAGGACTCCAACCGTGCGCTGTTCGACGCGTTCCTGGCCGCGAACGACATCGCCGCCACCGACCTCGAGATCGTGCCCGTGCAGTACGACCCGGCCCCGGTCATGAACGGCGAGGTCGACGGCTTCATGGCGTACCTCACGAACGAGGCGATCTCTGTGGAGATGGCGGGGCTCGCCACATCCAACCTGCCCTTCGCCGACAACGGCCTGCCGTTCGTCGCCGAGACCTTCACGGTCACCGAGGAGACGCTCGAGACCCGGCGCGACGCACTGAAGGCGTTCCTCGTCGCCGAGATCCGCGGCTGGAAGGATGCGCTCGCCGACCCCGACGAGGGCGCGCGTCTCGCACTCGAGGTCTACGGCACCGACCTCGACCTCGACCCCGAGAAGACGCTGGCCGGCATGCTCGCGACCAACGCGCTGATCGTCACCGACGAGACCGACGCCAACGGCCTGTTCACCGTCTCGTCGTCCCTGCAGGAGGAGACCATCGCGAGCCTCGCGGGCGCGGGCATCGAGCTCTCGGTCGACGACCTGTTCGACCTGTCGCTGCTGGCCGAGGTCTACGAGGAGAACCCCGACCTGCTCGACTGAGCCACCCGGGGGCCGCGTGACGCCGGCGAAACATGACGCGGATAGCGTGCGTCCTGCCCGGTGCGCGTCACCGGCCCCCATCTGCCCCTCAGGAGTCCCATGTCACTGCTCGTCACGAACGCCCGCCTCATCACCGTCCCCGCCGGGACGGAGGACCCGGGGTACATCGACCGGGGCTGGATGCTCGTCGAGGACGGACGCATCGCGGCGATCGGCGAGGGGGAGCCGACAGCATCCGCCGACGAGGTGCTCGACGTCGACGGCGCCTTCGTCGCCCCCGGCTTCGTCTCGAGTCACTCGCACCTGTTCACGAGCGGATTGCGCGGGCTCGGCGTCGCCGACACCCTCTACGGATGGTGCGACTCGATGCTGGGCATGACCTCGGCCGCCCACCCCGAGGACGTCTACTGGTCGACGCTGCACGGTGCGCTCGACTTCCTCTCGAACGGCGTCACGAGCGCCTACAACTTCACCGATCCCCAGCAGGCGTGGGAATCCATGGTCGACGGCAAGCGGCTGGGAACGGCCGCCATGCGCGGGCTCGACTACCACACGCGCCAGGCGGACGGCTGCCTCGACGCCGGCATCCGCTTCGTCGACGCGATCGGCATGGACGCCACCGTCGGGGGCGACGACGAGATCCTCGACCGCTTCGGCGCCGCCGTCGCGCACACCCGCGCGATGGACGCCGACTACGCGCTCGGCGCGTCGATCATGGGCCAGGTGCAGTGGTCGCCCCGCCCGGATGCCGCGGAGATCGAGGTCGAGGCCATGCGCCGGTTCGGCGTCACCAACCAGGCGCACTTCCTGGAGTCGCCGGAGGCCGTGCCGCTGCAGCAGTCCAAGTTCTCGATGTACCGGGATGCGGGGGCGCTCGGTCCCGGCATGATGTTCGGGCACTTCATCCAGACGACCCCCGAGATCATCGAGCAGACGGCCGCGGGCGGTGCGTCGATGTCGTGGCAGCCCGCATCCAACGGACGCCTCGCGTCGGGCACGGCGCTGGTGCCCGAGATGCTCGCGCTCGGCATGAAGGTCGGCATGGGCCTGGACGACCAGGCCTGCACGGATGTGTCGGACCCGTGGCAGAACATGCGCACCGGGATCTTCTCGCAGCGCGCCCGCACCAAGGACCCGCTGTCGATGATGCCCGAGCGCGTGCTGCGCCTGCACACCCTCGGATCCGCCGAGATCCTGGGCGTCGACGACCGGGTCGGGAGCCTCGAGGTCGGCAAGTTCGCCGACTTCGTGGTCGTCGACCCGCGGCGCCCGGATGTGGGACCGCTCTGGCACCCGGTGCGCTCGTACGTGCTGTCGATGACGCCGCGGAACCTGCGCCGCGTGTACGTCGGCGGGCGCGTGGTGAGCGTCGACGGCGTCTCGACGAATCCGCTGGCCGCCGAGGCGACCATCCGCATCCACGAGGACCTGCCCAAGGTCGCCGCCCGCCTGGGCCGCCACCCCCACTGACCCCCGGCGCGGGGCGGTGCGGGGCGGTGGTGCCGCGGGGCGGTGCGGGTGCGGGTGTGTGCTGTGCCCTGCCGCCGAGCGCATACCCGGTCGCCGAGCGCATATCCCGGACGGTATGCGCTCGCGCACCGGATATGCGCTCGGCGGGGGGATGCGGGGATCCCCGGGCACGCGTGCGTTCCGGCGCGCCCGCGGGGCGGGCCATCAGCTCGAGCGCATACGCCGTCGCCGAGCGCCCCAACGGGCGGAGTGGGCGCGGGGGCCGGGGGTGGGGGCGGCGCGGGGGGGGGGGAGGGAGAGGGG
>NZ_JBFBHG010000039.1:0-20106 GCF_040685095.1 Microbacterium sp. NPDC089189 | reverse complement strand
GCCTATGGGTTGAAAACGGATGCTGGTGGAGAAATTTTGATCCATATCGGTATTGATACAGTTGAATTAAATGGCCAAGGGTTTTCGGAAGGGGAGGGGATGAGGCGGGGCGGGCCAGCGGGTGCGGATTGGCACGCGGAGGGCGGGACTATCCTGATCGGATGACTCCGCTTCGTCACCTCGACCAGTCCAGCAAGTTGAAGGATGTGCTCTACGAAATCCGTGGAGAGGCCCTCGTCGAGGCCGACCGGCTCGAGGCCGAGGGGCACAGCATCCTCAAGCTGAACACCGGGAACCCCGCGACGTTCGGCTTCGAGGCGCCGTTCCAGATCGTCCGCGACATGATCGAGGCGATCCCGACGGCGCACGGATACAGCGACAGCAAGGGCATCATGTCCGCTCGCCGCGCCGTCGTCTCGCGCTACGAGCAGGAGGCCGGCTTCCCCTCGTTCTCGCCCGACGACGTCTACCTCGGCAACGGGGTCTCCGAGCTCATCACCATGACGATGCAGGCGCTGCTCGACGAAGGTGACGAAGTGCTCATCCCCGCGCCCGACTACCCGCTGTGGACGGCCATGACGAGCCTGGGCGGTGGGACGCCCGTGCACTACCTCTGCGACGAGCAGAACGGCTGGCAGCCCGACATCGAGGACATCCGCGCCAAGATCACGCCCAAGACCAAGGCGATCGTCGTGATCAACCCGAACAACCCGACGGGCGCCGTCTACAGCCGTGAGCTGCTCACGCAGATCGTCCAGGTCGCCCGCGAGCACTCTCTCCTGCTGCTCGCCGACGAGATCTACGACCGCATCCTCTTCGACGATGCGCACCACATCCCGCTGGCGACCCTCGCGCCGGACCTGCTGTGCCTCACCTTCAACGGCCTCTCGAAGACGTATCGCGTGGCGGGCTACCGGTCCGGCTGGCTCGTCATCACCGGTCCCAAGGGGCACGCACGCGGTTTCCTCGAGGGCATCAACCTGCTCGCCTCGACGCGGCTCTGCCCGAACGTGCCCGCCCAGTTCGCCGTGCAGGCGGCGCTGTCGGGCGTCCAGTCGATCGACGCGCTCATCGCGCCCAGCGGACGCCTGCACGAGCAGCGGGATGTGGCGTGGGAGGGTCTCGAGGCGATCCCCGGCGTCTCGTGCGTCAAGCCGACGGGCGCGCTCTACGCCTTCCCCCGGCTCGATCCCGAGGTGCATGAGATCCGTGACGACGCGAAGCTCGTGCACGACCTGCTCATCGCCGAGCACATCCTGCTCGTGCCGGGCACGGGATTCAACTGGCCGACGCCGGACCACCTGCGCATCGTCACGCTGCCGGAGTCGAGGGTGATCGCCGAGGCGATCGAGCGGCTGGGCAACTTCCTGTCGTCCTACCGCCAGTGACCTGACCGCCTGCGCGGCGGTGTCGGTCGGTGTTGTTCAGGGTCGTGTGCGGCTCAGAGCAGCGCGAGCGACGTCGCCCGCCAGCGGCGGTCCATGCCCTCGAGGCGGATGGCGACGGCACGTGTGCGGGCGGGCCCCTGCACGATGACGACGGCCTCGACGACCCCGTCCGCGGGCTCGGAGTGGTGGACGCTCAGGATCGTGTGCACCGGCCGCGCCGCGCGCACACCGCGGGCGCTGCGGGCGCGGGTGGCGAGGTTCACCCGCGTGAGGAGGGCGCGGTAGGCGTCCTCGGTGAGCCAGCGCGCGAGCTGGTCGATGTCGCGGACACCCGCCAGTGCCTCGAGCACGCCTCCGGTGAGGTTGCGCACCAACGGTACGGGGTCCGGAAGGTCCGCGGCGGACGTCGGCTGCGGCGCGAAGAAATCGGCGGACAGCCGCGCGTGGGAGCGGGTGGCGCGAGCGGCGCCGGTCGACATCTGTACCATCTGAGCCTCACAGGGACGGGGGTTCCGGGAGCGGGATCAGTAGAGCACGCGGCGCGGGCGTGAAACGGATTGTGGAAAACTTCTCATCTGAACATGAGGTCCGGTCTAATCTCGCGGCGTGCGCTGGGAACGCTTCTTCGAGGACCTGCAGGATCAGTTCGATGCCGAGTGGGAGGCCGAGCGCGCTGTCCTCGACACCGAGGCCGAGAGACTGCGGCTCTCGAAGGTGACGCTGCGGGAGCGCCTGCTGGTCGTCGCCCGGACCGAGGCGTCGCAGCGTCCGGACGTCGTCGTCGAGCTGATCGGCTCCGAATCCGTTCACGCGCGCATCACCGCGGTGGGTGTCGACTGGGTGGGCGTCGAGATGGTCGCGGGGCGGTCGGGGATCATCCCGGTCGCCGCGATCTCGGCGCTGCAGTTGCCGCACGCGGATGTGTTGCGCAGCGCCCGCCCGGCCGACACCGGGCGCGCGTCGGTCGCCGAGCGGATGGGGATCGGATTCGTGCTGCGCGATCTCGTGCGGCGGCGCGTGCCGGTCACGGTCGCGACGACCGACGCGAGGACCCGGTCGGGCACCATCGATCGGGCCGGCGTCGATCACCTGGATCTGGCCCTGCACGAGCCGGGGGAGCCGCGCCGTTCGGACGCGGTGCGCGGCCATCGCATCGTGCCGTTCGGCGCACTGGCCTGGGTGCGCGTGGACGGCGCCGGCCGGGAGTGAGGGTCAGTCGGGGTTGCGGATGACGCCGGTTCCCCAGAGCTCCGGGAAGCTCGCCGCGTTGGACTGACGCCACAGCGCCATCCGGCGGGTCTCCTCGGCCTGGTCGTCGAGGTACTCGGCGACGCTGGCCTCCTCGACCCGCCACTGCGCGCTCGTGCCGACGCGCGCGCCGCGCAGGCGTCCGTCGAGGACGAGCGCGATCACCTCGTCGACCGAGATCGCCAAGGCCTCGGCGACGCTCGCCGGCGGCAGCAGGCGAGGCGCAGCAGGCGTCGGTTCGGGCATGCCCCCAATTATGCGTCGGCTCCCTGACAGCCCGCCTCAGCGAGGTGTGCTGTGGATAAGACCTGCTGTGGATAACATCGCGCACGGCGTCGGATGCTGGGTCACCATGTACGCCATGACAGCCCAGCCAGCACCGCGTCAACGCCCCCGAGCGCTCTGGGCGGACGCGCGGTTCGTGATCGGCGCCGTCCTGGTCGTGGCCTCGATCGTCGGTGTCTGGATGGTCGTCGCCGCGGCGCGTCAGACGATGCCGGTCTACACCGCGACACGCACGATCCCCGCCGGAGAGCGGGTGGAGCCGGGTGAGCTCCGCGTCGTCGAGGTGGCGCTCGGCACGCTCGACGCCGCGTACGCGAGCGGCGAGAGCCTCGCCGACGGCGCCGTCGCGACCCGCACCATCCACGCCGGCGAGCTCATCCCGGTGGCGGCCCTCGGCGACCCCGATGCCGCGCGCACCACGACCGTCGTCGTCCCCAGCAGCACCGCCGTACCGGCCTCGGTCTCGACCGGGACCGTCGTCGAGATCTGGGCCGCGCCCGTGGATGCGGACGGGGTGCGGCAGGAGCCCCGGATCCTCGTGGCCGATGCCACGGTCGCGGCCGTCACCCGCGACGAGTCCATGATGGGCGCCGGCGCCGCCTCGGTGGAGCTCGTCATCCCGCGCGCCGACGTGGCGGCCGTGCTCGCCGCGCTGGCGGGGGAGGCGTCGCTCTCCGTCGTCCCGGCGACGGGAGGGCGCTGATGCGCTCGGTCGTCCTCGTGCTGGGTGAGGCGGCCCCGGCCGTCGCCGAGCAGTTGCGGCTCGACGGGGTGACGGTGCTCGGGGCGGCGGGCCCGGGTGCGTTCGCGCACGCGTCGGCGGGCGCCGTCCCGGACGAGGGGCTCGTCTCCCTGCTCGCCGCTGCGGACGCCCTCGTGCTGCCCGCACGTCCGGACGTGCTGACGGCGCAGGTCGTCGCCCTCGCCGACCGGCTCGGCGTTCGCATCGTGCCGGTCGGCGACGACGCGGTGGGACGCCGGTTGGCGGCCGCGTTCGGTCTCTCGACCCCGGTGGCGCTCTCGGACGACCCTCGGGAGACGGCGCGCGGCATCCGCCACGCGGCGCCCGCGGAGCCGCCGGCCGTGGCACCGACGGACCCGCGTACCATCGCTGTCTGGGGACCGCACGGCGCGCCGGGGCGGACGACGCTGGCGATCGCCCTCGCCAGCGAGCTGGCGCGGGGAGGACGGCACGTGGCGCTCGTGGATGCGGATTCCCACGCCCCCGCGATCGCCCTGGCCCTCGGACTCCCCGACGAGGGCCCGGGGTTCGCGGTCGCGTGCCGGCAGGCCGAGAACGGCGCGCTGGACGACGTCGAGTTGCAGCGCATCGCGGTGCCCATGGGCGGAGTCGACGTCGACGTCCTCACCGGCATCAACCGACCCTCGCGCTGGCCGGAGCTGTCGGCATCCCGCGTGTCGGGTGCGCTCGCCGCGTGCGCGTCGTGGGCGCAGCACACCGTCGTGGACGTTGCAGCGCCGCTCGAGCGGGATGAGGAGATCGTCAGCGACATCGTCGACGGACCGCGCCGGAACGCCGCCGGCATCGCAGCCCTGGAATCGGCCGACCGCGTGGTGGCGGTGCTCTCGGCCGACCCGGTGGGCGTGGCGCGCTTCGTCCGCGGAGTGGGGGAGCTCCGCGCCGTCAGCGGCACCACGCCGGTCACCGTGGTGGTCAACCGGGTGCGCCGCGGCGGCGTCGGGCTCGACGCGCGCGGGCAGATCCGTCGCACGCTCTCGCGCTACGCGGATGTGGACGACGTGTGGTTCGTGCCCGAGGACCGGCGGGGCATGGACACCGCGATGCTCGCCGCCCGGCCCGTGGCCGAGGTGGCGCCGCGGTCGGCGCTGGTGGCCGCGGTGAGGCGTCTCGTGGGCGGCGCGCTGGTCCCGCCGGCGGCGCCCCGGGAGGCGATCGGGACGCGCCGGGAGCGGCGGCGCGGACGAGGCGTCGGGGACGGCAGGTCCGCGGCGTAGTCGTAGGCTGGGGGCGTGTCGACCCTCAGCGAACTCGTCTACGCGCACGGCTTCTCCGACCCGGCGGAGGTGGAGTGGTTGCACCGTCTGGCCGGTGACGGGCAGCTGCTGGCCGACCTGGCCTTCGCGGACATCGTGGTGTGGGTACCCACCGAGGACGACTCGTTCATCGCCGTCGCGCACACCCGTCCGGGCGGCGCCGCCACGCTCTTCTATCGCGACATCGTGGGCGACCGCGTGCGGCCGCAGTGGCGGGCGCAGGTGCGCGAAGCGTTCACGACGGGACGCATCGTCGACTCGGCGTCGCCCGACTGGTTCGAGGAGACGCCCACGCGGGTGCGCGCCGTGCCGATCGTCCGCGCGCGATCCGGCGCCGACGCCCCGGCGCGCGTCATCGGCGTGCTGACGCGGCACACGAATCTGGGTGAGGCGCGCACGCCGTCGCGGCAGCAGATCACCTTCAACGACTGCGCGGACGACGTGTTCGGCATGATTGCCTCGGGCGACTTCCCCGACCTGTCGGCGCCCACGTCACCGCGACGCGGTGCCCCCCGCGCCTCGGACGGTCTGGTGCGCATGGATGTGGACGGGCTGACGACCTTCGCGAGCCCCAACGCGCTGTCGGCCTTCAACCGCATGGGCTTCGACGACGAGCTCGAGGGCGAGCCCCTCGTCGACGTGATCACGCGGATCCTCCCCGAGAAGCGGCAGTTCGACGAGTCGCTGCCCGTCGTGGCGACGGGGCGCGCACCGTGGCGCGCCGACATCGAGGCGCGCGGTGTCACCGTGTCGCTGCGTGCGATCCCGCTGCGCGATCACGGCAACCGCATCGGTGCCATCGTGCTGTGCCGCGATGTGACGGAGCTGCGCCACCAGGAGCAGGAACTCATCACGAAGGACGCCACGATCCGCGAGATCCACCATCGGGTCAAGAACAACCTGCAGACGGTGGCGTCGCTGCTGCGCATCCAAGCGCGTCGCACCCACTCGGATGAGGCACGGGACTCGCTGACCAACGCCACGCGTCGCGTGTCGGCGATCGCGGTGGTCCACGACACGCTGTCGGAGGGCCTGACGCAGAGCGTGGACTTCGACGACGTCTTCTCGCGGGTGCTGAAGCTCGTCGCCGAAGTGGCGGCGGCGCCCAACACCCGGGCCCGCACCCGGAAGACCGGTTCGTTCGGCACTCTGCCCAGCGAGTACGCGACGCCGCTCGCGCTGGCGCTGACCGAGCTGGTGACCAACGCCGTCGAGCACGGGCTGGCCGGTCAGGAGGGCGAGGTCGAGATCGCGGCCGAACGCACCGCCGACCACCTCGAGGTGAGCGTGCGCGACACGGGCGTCGGTCTGCCCGAGGGCCAGGTCGGACGCGGGCTCGGCACCCAGATCGTGCGCACGCTCATCCAGGGCGAGCTCAGCGGCACGATCGACTGGCACACCATCATGGGCAGCGGCACCGAGGTGACGATCGAGATCCCGCTGCGCTACATCGCCCGCAGCTCGAGCTGACCCGGACGGGTCAGGACGCCCGGCGGGCGCGGGCGGCGCGGCGCTTCAGGGCGCGACGCTCGTCCTCGGAGAGGCCACCCCACACGCCCGAGTCCTGACCGGACTCGAGGGCGTACTGCAGGCAGATCTCGGTGACGGTGCACCGTGCGCACACGGTCTTCGCCTTCTCGATCTGGTCCACCGCGGGACCGGTGTTGCCGACCGGGAAGAAGAGTTCCGGGTCGACCGTCAGGCAGGCCGCCTTATCGCGCCAGTCCATGCGTGTTGTGCTCCTCAGACGTAGAAGATGTGGGGTGTGGGTTGAGAGGGTCGGATCGGGGTCCGATACCCTGTGTGATGTGCGAGCCGATTGCTCGCCCCACGCCGCTGTGGGAGCACACGACGTCGACAATCGTCCCACAGGGGTGTGAGCGAATCAAGGGTTCACTCGCTGTTTTGTCGCTCGTCACCACATCCATGCGGCTGAATCGGCCGGCATCCACAAAACGGCCCCGGGAGAACGCCATGCGCACCGACCTCGTCACCGTCATCGCCGGCGGTCTGCTTCTGCTCGAGGCGCTCGGCGTCGCCGCCCTGACGCTGGTTCAGTTGCTGGCGGTCATCGGCGGCGATACGGCCGAGCTCGCGACCGCCATCGCGCTCCTGGTCCTCACCGCCATCGGGGCCGCCGCGGTCGCCGCGTTCGGCGTCGCGGCGCTCCGCGACCGCTCCTGGGGGCGCTCCGGGGGCATCGTGACCCAGCTGCTCATCCTCGCCGTCGCGATCGGGGCGGCGACGGGCTCGTACGCGCACCCCCTGCTGGGGCTTCAGCTGTCGATCCCCGCGGTCATCACGCTCGTCGTCCTGATCACCGCGGTCCGCCGCGCGGGCCTGCGCCGGCCGGCGGACGGCGACGCCGACGGGTGACGCTCAGGCGTCGAGGCCGAGGGATCTGCGCAGCCGGGCGACGTGACCGGTGGCCTTGACGTTGTAGAGCGCCTGCGTGAGACGGCCCTCCTCGTCGACGACGAAGGTGGAACGCAGCACACCCTCGATGCGCTTGCCGTAGTTCATCTTCTCGCCCCAGGCGCCGTAGGCGTCGTGCACGGCGTGGTCCTCGTCGGACAGCAGCGGGAAGGTCAGGCCGTCGCGCTCGCGGAAGGTGCGCAGCTTCGCGGGCGCGTCCCGCGAGATGCCGAGCACGGTGTACCCCGCCGCGGTGAGCGACGACATGCTGTCGCGGAAGTCGCAGGCCTGCGTCGTGCACCCCGGCGTCATGGCTGCGGGGTAGAAGTAGACGACGACCCGGCTGCCACGGAGGTCGTGGAGGGAGACGGGCGTGCCGTCCTGGTCGGGGAGGGTGAAATCCGGGGCGAGATCGCCCACCTGGAGCTGCGTCATGCCTCCAGCGTAGGCCTCCGCCGGGGCCGGCCCCACCCGTTCAGCGACCGCCGGCGAAGGTCGTGAGCAGCCGCTGCAGCGAATCGAAGCGCGCTGCGCCGCTCGGCCCCAGCCGCCCGTCGGCGACCGCCTCGGCGATCGCGCAGTCCGGCGCGTCGGGGAGGTGGGTGCAGCCGCGCGGGCAGTCCTCGGCGATCAGGGCGAGGTCGGTGTACGCCCGCAGGATGTTGGCCGGGTCCACGTGGCCGAGGCCGAAGGAGCGGACGCCGGGGGTGTCGATGACCCATCCGGATCCGCCTTCGCCGCGGTAGCGCAGCGACACGGTGGAACTGGAGGTGTGGCGCCCGCGTCCGGTGACGTCGTTGACGTGCCCGGTGGCGCGACCCGCGGTCGGCACGAGCGCGTTGACGAGTGTGGACTTGCCGACGCCGGAGTGCCCGACGAAGACCGTGGAGCGGCCGACGAGAGATGCCCCGATCCGTTCGAGGGGCATCTCGCCCCGCGCGCTCGTGAAGACCTCGATGTCGATGCCCTCGAAATGGGCGAGGAAGTCGGCGGGGTCGGCGAGGTCGGTCTTGGTCACGACCAGGAGCGGACGGATGCCGGCGTCGAGGGCGGCGACGAGGTACCGGTCGACGAGACGGGCGCGGGGCTCCGGGTCGGCCGCGGCGACCACCACGAGCATCTGATCGGCGTTGGCCACGACGACGCGCTCCACCTGATCGGTGTCGTCGGCGCTGCGGCGCAGCAGGGTGCGGCGTTCCTCGATGCTCACCATGCGGGCGAGCGTGCCGGTGTCCCCGCTCACGTCTCCGACGACGCGCACGCGGTCGCCCGTGACGATGGGCTGCTTGCGCAGCTCACGCGCCCTCGTCGCGACGACGTCGTGCTCCTCGGGGGTGTCCTCGTCGAGGAGCACCTGGTAGCGGCCGCGGTCGACGCCCAGCACGCGTGCGATGGACGCGTCGGCGTGGGCGGGGCGACGCTTCGTCCGGGGGCGGTTGGCCTTCGGATTCGGACGCATCCGGATGTCGGCCTCGTCGAATCCGAAGTCGTCCTCGTCGTCGTCGTCCGTCAGCCAGCTCACGCGGAGGCGTCCTCGCCGGCCAGCATGCGCTGCCAGAGCTCGGGGAACTCCGGCATCGTCTTGGCCGTCGTGCCGATGTCGTCGACCTCGACGCCCGCCACCGCGAGGCCCACGAGCGCGCCCGTCGTGGCCAGGCGGTGGTCGTGGTGGGCACGCCACACACCGGGGCCGAGGGTGCGCGGGATCACGCGGATGCCGTCGGGCAGCTCCTCGGCGTCGCCGCCGAGTGCCCGCACGTTCGCGACGAGCGCCGCGAGACGATCGGTCTCGTGGCCGCGGATGTGGCCGATGCCGGTGAACGTCGACGCGCCCTCCGCCAGCAGCGCCAACCCGACCAACGTCGGGGTGAGCTCGCCCACGGCCGACAGGTCGAGGTCGGCGCCGACGAGGCGATCGCCCGCGGTCACCGTGAGCGCACCGTGCCGGCGGGAGCTCCGCGCGCCGAACGCGGCGAGGAGCTCGGGCAGCTGGGCGCCGGGCTGGGTGGAGTGCGCTGGCCACCCGAGGACGGTCACCTGTCCGCCGGTGACCAGTGCCGCGGCGAGGAACGGCGCGGCGTTGGAGAGGTCCGGCTCGATCGCGATGTCCTTGGCGCGGATCGGCCCGGGCGGCACGATCCACTCGCCGGGGGTGGGCTGTTCCACGTGCACGCCGCGACGCGCGAGCGCCTCCACGGTCATGTCGATGTGGGGGATGGAGGGGAGGCGGCCGCCGTCGTGGCGCAGGTGCAGGCCGACGTCGAAGCGCGCCCCCGACAGCAGCAGTCCTGAGACGAACTGGCTCGACGCGCTGGCGTCGATGGTGACCTCGCCGCCGCGGACGTGGCCGCGACCGCGCACGGTGAACGGCAGCGCCCACGCGCCGCCGTCGTCGATGTCGACGCCGACCTCGCGGAGGGCACGGATCATCTCGCCCATCGGTCGGTGGAGGGCGCTCTCGTGAGCGGTGACGACGACGTCGCCGGTGGCGAAGCCGGCGAGCGGGGCGACGAAGCGCATGACCGTTCCGGCCTGGCCGCAGTCCACGACGCCGCCCGCGGGGACCGTCGCCGGCGGGGTGATGCGCAGATCCGGGCCGAAGGGGCCCGATCCGGGAAGCCGCTCGACCGTGACGCCGAGAGAGGTCAGGGCGTCGATCATGCGGACGGAGTCGTCCGAGTGCAGCGGCGCCTGCAGGATGCTGGGTCCGTCCGCGGATGCGGCGAGCACCAGTTCCCGGTTCGTGAGGGACTTCGAGCCCGGCACGGCCACGACCGCCTGCACCGCCTCGGCGGCTACGGGGGCGTGCCAGTGGCCGGTCACGGCGGACGGTGGGGAATAGCGGTCGGCGCTCATCGGTTCCACCCTACTGAACCTGCCCGACGCGGGTGGGGGGAGGAATGTGTATGAACGCAGTGCTGGAGCGTCCTCTGGTCGCGGCCCACCCGGCCGTAGACTTGACGACGATGGACGATACGTCACCCGCCGACCCGCGCACGCAGTTCGAAGAGCAGGCGCTGCCCTTCATGGACCAGCTGTACGCCGCCGCCATGCGCATGGCGCGCAACCCCGCCGACGCGGCGGACCTCGTGCAGGAGACGTTCGTGAAGGCGTTCTCCTCGTGGGGCACGTTCACACAGGGCACCAACCTGAAGGCCTGGCTGTACCGCATCCTCACGAACACCTACATCAACACGTACCGCAAGAAGCAGCGCGAGCCGTACCAGGGTGCGATCGACGAGCTCGAGGACTGGCAGCTCGGCGGCGCCGAGTCGACGACCGCGACCAGCACGCGGTCGGCCGAGGCCGAAGCGATCGACCACATGCCGGCGTCGGCCGTGAAAGAGGCGCTGCAGTCGATCCCCGAGGACTTCCGGCTGGCGGTGTACCTCGCCGACGTCGAGGGGTTCGCCTACCAGGAGATCGCCGACATCATGAAGACCCCCATCGGCACGGTCATGAGCCGTCTGCATCGCGGCAGACGAATGCTGCGTGATCTGTTGGCCGACTACGCGAAGGAACGGGGCATCACCCCGTCAGCATCCAGGAGCAAGAAATGACCGATTGCGGCTGCGACAAGGCGCGGCGCGACCTCGAGGAGTACCTGCGCAACGAGGTGTGCCACACGGAGCACAACGACATCACCGAGCACCTGGCGAGCTGCCCGTCGTGCCGCGATGAGGCGCTCGTGGCGCGCACCCTGACGGATGTGGTCGCGCGGGCGTGCCGCGAGACGGCGCCCGAAGAGCTGCGGGACCAGGTGCTCTCGCGCCTGCGTGCCGCGCAGGCCTCGCGCCACTGACCGTCGCCCGCGTCACCGCGGGCGGTTCGCAGGAACGAACACCGTGAGTGCCGCGGGCTCGATCTCGACGTCGACCGGCAGGGGTCCCATCGGGTCGCCGTCGGCGTACGAGCCCACGCCCGCGGCGGCGATGCGCACCCGCGTGACGCGCTCCATCCGCACTTCCGGCACCGAGGAGTGCCGGCCCGCGTAGACGCGGGGGAGGAGTCGGAGGAGCCGGGCACGGCTCACCGGCTCGACGAGCGTCATGTCGAGGACGCCGTCGTCGAGGAGCGCGTCCGGGCAGATGGGGATGCCCCCGCCGTACGTGCGACCGTTCCCGACCGTGGCCATGAGGAGCCGGCCGTCCCATCGGCCGGTCATCCCGGCGGCGTCGGTCCACTCCACGGCGAAGCAGTCGGTGCGCAGATCCAGGAACTCCCGCAGGATCGCCACGGTGTACCGCGAGCCCCCGCGCGGCCAGCGCAGGGCGTTCGCCCGGTCGTTGACGCGGGCGTCGAACCCGGCCGCGAGCACCGTGCCGTACCGCTCGATCGTGCCGTCGGCGCGGGTGAGCCGGGCCAGGTCGATCCGCCGCGTCGCCCCGGCGGCGATCACATCCGCGGCCGGCGCCGTGCGGTTCTCGCGCAGGCCCAGCGAGATCGCCATGTCGTTGCCCGTGCCGATCGGCATGATGCCCAGCGGCACCTCCGTGCCCGCGAGCACCTGGATCGCCAGATGGACGGTGCCGTCCCCGCCCGCCACCACGACCCCGTCCACGCCCGCGGCGACCGTGCGGTGCAGCAGGTCGAGGGTCTCCGCGGCGCTTCCGCCGCTCACGAGCGTCGTCTGCACGCCGCGTTCACGCAGACGTTCGGCCGCGCGCACGACGGTGCGGGCACCGATCCCGGCGCGGGCGGCCGGGTTCGCGACCACCGCGACGTGCGCGCTCACCCGTGGATCCACCGGTGCGCGCGGTCACGGGGCCCCGACGCGGACGACGGGGCCCCGTGGCTCACAGCGACAGTGCGCGGGAGATGAGGTCGGCCTGCTCGATCTGGTGCATCTTGGCGGAGCCGGCGGCCGGCGAGGCGGACGCTGCGCGCGAGACGACGCGGATCGTGCGATCGTGCAGATGCTTGACCACTTCGAGCGCGATGAACGGCCAGGCGCCCTGGTTCTCCGGCTCTTCCTGGACCCACACCAGCTCGGCGTTGGGGTAGCTGTCGATGACCGCGTTGAGCTGCTCGATCGGAGCCGGGTAGTACTGCTCCAGGCGCACGAGGGCGATCCGGGGATCGGGGTTCTTGTCGAGCTCGCTGCGGAGGTCCCAGTGGACCTTCCCGGCGTGGAGCAGGACGCGCGTGACCGCATTCCGATCGACACCGCGGTCGTCATCGAGCACCGGCTCGAACCGGCCCTGCGTGAACGCCTCGACGGGGCTGGTCGCATCCCGCAGCCGCAGCATCGCCTTCGGGGTGAAGACGACCAGCGGGCGCCGGGGGCGCGCGTACGCCTGACGGCGGAGGAGGTGGAAGTACGATGCCGGGGTCGAGGGTCGCGCGACCGTCATGTTGTCCTGCGCGCACATCTGCAGGAAGCGCTCGATGCGGGCCGACGAGTGGTCGGGGCCCGCCCCCTCGTAGCCGTGCGGCAGCAGCAGCACGACGCTCGACTGCTGGCCCCACTTCTGGTCGGCCGACGAGAGGTAGGTGTCGATCACGGTCTGCGCCCCGTCGACGAAGTCGCCGAACTGGGCCTCCCACAGCACGAGGGCGTCCGCGCGCTCGACCGAGTAGCCGTACTCGAACGCCATCGCGGCGTACTCGCTCAGCAGCGAGTCGTAGACGAAGAAGCGGCCCTGTCCCTCGGCCAGGTTCACCAGAGGCAGCCATTCCTGGCCGTTCTCACGGTCGTGGAAGACCGCGTGGCGCTGCACGAACGTGCCGCGTCGCGAGTCCTGGCCGGCCAGGCGCACCGGGGTGCCTTCGGAGACGAGGGAGCCGAAGGCCAGCAGCTCGCCGAACGCCCAGTCGATGCCGCCGTTGCGGCTCATCGTGTGGCGCTTGTCGAGCAGCTGCTGCAGCTTCGGGTGCACCGTGAAGCCATCGGGCTTGTTGACGAACGCGTCACCGATCATGTGCACGACCTCGGTCGTGACACCCGTCGTGTCGGGCTCGCCGACCGCCGGCTCGAGCGAGCCCGTGTCGGTGGCGACGACGTCCTGCGTGCCGGTGGCCGCGGCGTGCGTCTCGGCGAAGGCGACCTCGAGGCGCTCCTGGAAATCGCGCTTGGCCTGGTCGTATTCCTCTTCGGTGATGTCACCGCGTCCGACGAGCGACTCGGTGTAGAGCCGTCGGACCGACCGCTTCGCCTCGACCAGGTTGGTCATGAGCGGCTGGGTCATCGACGGGTCGTCGCCCTCGTTGTGCCCGCGGCGGCGGTAGCAGACGAGGTCGATGACGATGTCGCGGTGGAACTCCTGGCGGTACAGGAAGGCCAGCTCGGCGGCGCGGACGACCGACTCGGGGTCGTCGCCGTTCACGTGGAGGATCGGCGCCTGGATGGTCTTGGCCACATCCGTCGCGTACACCGAGGTGCGCGAGTCGACCGGCAGGGTGGTGAACCCCAGCTGGTTGTTGATCACGACGTGGACGGTGCCGCCCGTGCGGTAGCCGCGCAGCTGCGACATCTGCAGGGTCTCGACCACGACGCCCTGGCCGGCGAACGCGGCGTCGCCGTGCACGAGGATCGGCAGCCAGGCGAACGTGCCGATGGGCTTGCGGTCCTGCTTGGCGCGGACGATGCCCTCGAGCACGCCGTCGACGGTCTCCAGATGGGAGGGGTTGGCCGCGAGGATGACGGGCAGCTCGCTGCCGCCGTCGCTCACGAAGGTGCCCTCGGTGCCGAGGTGGTACTTCACGTCACCCGAGCCGCGCTTGTTGCCCGGAACGCTCGTGCCCTCGAACTCGCGGAAGACCTGACCGTAGGTCTTACCGGCGATGTTGGTCAGCACGTTGAGGCGGCCGCGGTGGGCCATGCCGATCGCGGCCCCATCCAGATCGGCGCGCGCGGCGCCCTGGAGGATCTCGTCGAGCAGGGGGATGACGGACTCGCCGCCCTCGAGGCTGAAGCGCTTCTGGCCGACGTACTTCGTCTGCAGGAACGTCTCGAACGCCTCGGCCTGGTTGAGCTTCGACAGGATGCGCAGCTGCTCGTCGTGACCCGGCTTCTGGTACTTGACCTCGACGTGGTTCTGGAACCACTTGCGCTGCTCGGGGTCCTGGATGTGCATGTACTCGATGCCGAGCGTGCGGCAGTAGGAGTCGCGCAGGACGCCCAGGATGTCGCGCAGCTTCATCTGGCGCTTGCCGCCGAAGCCGCCGACCACGAACTCGCGGTCGAGGTCCCAGAACGTCAGACCGTGGTTCTCGATCTCGAGGTCCGGGTGGGTGCGCTGCATGTACTCGAGCGGGTCGATGTCGGCCATGAGGTGGCCGCGCACGCGGTAGGAGTTGATGAGCTCCTGCACGCGGGCGCCCTTGTCGATGCGCTCGGCGAGGTCGACGTTGATGTCGCTGGCCCAGCGGATGGGCGCGTACGGGATGCGGAGGGCGGCGAAGATGCCCTCGTAGAAGTCGCGCTGCCCGATGAGCAGCTCGTGCACCTTCTTGAGGAACTCGCCCGAGCCGGCACCCTGGATGACGCGGTGGTCGTAGGTGCTGGTCAGCGTGATGGTCTTGCCGATACCGAGACCGACCAGCGTCTTGTCGCTGGACCCCTGGAACTCGGCCGGGTACTCGAGGGCGCCGGCGCCGACGATGCAGCCCTGACCCTTCATGAGACGCGGTACCGAGTGCACCGTGCCGATGCCGCCCGGGTTCGTGAGCGAGATCGTGGTGCCCTGGAAGTCGGCGGCGGTGAGCTTGTTGCCGCGGGCGCGCTTTACCAGATCCTCGTAGGAGGCGAGGAACTCGTTGAAGGTCAGCGACTCGGCGCGCTTGATGCTGGGAACGAGCAGCGCACGGGTGCCGTCGGGCTTGGGCAGGTCGATCGCGATGCCCAGGTTGATGTGCGCGGGCGCCACGACGGACGCCTTGCCGTCGACCTCGGCGTAGAACACGTTCTGGCTCGGGAACTCCTTGAGCGCCTGGATGAGCGCCCACCCGATGAGGTGCGTGAAGCTGACCTTGCCGCCGCGCGTGCGCGACATGTGGTTGTTGATGACGATGCGGTTGTCGATCATCAGCTTGGCCGGGACGGTGCGCACACTCGTCGCGGTCGGGACGGTCAGCGACTCGTCCATGTTCGCGGCGAGGGCCTTCGGCATGCCGCGGAGGACCGTCACGACATCCTCTTCGACCGCGCCCGAGGGGTCCGACGGCTGCGCGCTGGGCGCCTGGGCCGGGATGGGCTGACGCGCCGCGGGCTTCGCCGTCGTCCGTGCCACCGGCTGAGCGCCGATGACGGGGATGGGGGCCGTCACCGGGTGCGGCTCGGCACCCGTCGGAGCGGGCGCGGCGACCGGTGCCGCGGCGCTCGACCCGGCGGCGGGCGCCGCTGTCGCGGCGCTCCCGGCATCCGGTGTGTAGGCCTCGAGGATCGGCCACCACGATTCGTCGACCGCGTTCCGATCGGCTGTGAACTGCTCGTAGAGTTCGGCCACGAGCCACTCGTTGGCCCCGAACTCCCCTTCGCTCGATACTCCGTCGCCCGTCACCTGGCTCGACACCCTCGATCGCCCGCTTTCGTGAGATTCATTCGGCCGTGCGGGGCCGTCGTCGGCCCACACGCACGAGTCACCAGCGTAGTCGAGTCTCGGCGCCCCCGCGCCGCCGCGCCCTGCGTATCGGCGGTGCATCCGGCCTGGGTTTCCTCCCGCGAAGAAATCACTAACCTTGACAGATATGGAGTTCCTCGGTGAACGGCCCGATCTCGACCTGACGTATTCGGATGTCTTCCTCGTGCCGCGCAGATCGGCGGTCTCGAGTCGACTGGACGTCGACCTGTCTCCCGGCGACGGCACGAGCGCCCGCATCCCGCTCGTCTCGGCCAACATGAACTCGGTCACCGGTGCGCGCCTGGCCGCCACGCTCGCCCGTCGCGGCGGACTCGGCGTGCTGCCGCAGGACATGCCGCTGCAGGAGCTCGCCGCGGCGATCCGCTGGGTCAAGGACCAGCCCGTGCGGTGGGACACCCCGCTCGTGCTGCCCCCGCACGCGCGCGTCGGCGACGCGCTGCGGCTGCTGCCCGCCACCCTGGGGTACGGCATCGTGGTGGCAGACCCGGATGCGGCGACGCTCGAGATCTCCGACATCGTGGGCGTCGTCGCCGCGTCGCGGCTCGCGACCGCGCTGCCCGACGCCCAGCTGGGCGACCTCGTGCGCTCCCGTCCGGTGGCGATCGACGCGGACGACGTCGTCGACGCGCGCCAGGCGTTCGACCTGCTGGTCGCGGCGGAGGCCGAGACGGTCTGCGTGCTCGAGCGCGGCCGCCTCGTCGGCACCCTGTCGCAGCGCAGCGCCCTGCGCGCGTCTCTCTACCGTCCGGCCGTCGACGTGGACGGTCGGCTGATCGTGGCGGCTGCGGTCGGGATCAACGGGGATGTGGCGGGCAAGGCCCGCGCGCTGGCGGACGCCGGGGTCGACGTGCTGGTCCTCGACACCGCGCACGGGCACCAGGAGGGGATGCTCCGGGCGCTGCGCACGGTGTCCGCGCTGGGGCTGGGCCTGCCGATCGTCGCGGGCAACATCGTCACCGCCGCGGGCGTGCACGATCTCGTCGAGGCGGGCGCCACCATCCTCAAGGTCGGTGTCGGCCCCGGCGCCATGTGCACCACGCGCATGATGACCGCCGTCGGGCGACCGCAGTTCTCCGCCGTGCTCGAGACGGCCGCGGCGGCGCGCGAGCACGGCGCCCATGTGTGGGCGGATGGGGGAGTGCGCTACCCGCGCGACGTCGCCCTGGCGCTGGCGGCGGGCGCCGCATCCGTCATGGTCGGCTCGTGGTTCGCCGGCACGATCGAAGCGCCCGGCGAACTGCTCACCGACGCCCAGGGACGCGTCTACAAGGAGTCCTGGGGCATGGCGTCGACGAAGGCCGTGCACGCGCGGTTCGAGCGGCTGGACGCCTATGACCGGGCGCGCAAGGAGCTGTTCGCCGAGGGGATCTCGTCGTCCAAGATCTACCTCGATCCGCTCCGGCCCGGCCTGGAGGATCTGCTCGACATGATCACGTCGGGCGTGCGGTCCTCGTTCACCTACGCGGGGGCGACGACGGTTCCCGAGTTCCACGAGCGAGCGGTGGTGGGGCTGCAGTCCGCCGCCGGCTACGACGAGGGCAAGGCGCTGCCCGTCAGCTGGTGATCACGCGGCGCGGGCCCCGGTCGGAACCGCGTCCACAGACCGATCCGGGACGCCTCCTGCTCCCGTAGAATGATCGGCACAATGGACGACCCTCCCAGTTGCAGACGATCGCCCCACCGACCCTCCTCCCGCCAGGGAGGTGACGTGTGATGGATTACGTCATGTTGGGCGTGGGGCTTCTGCTCACGATCGGAACCGGCTTGTTCGTGGCGAGCGAGTTCGCCCTGGTGAACCTCGACCGGGCCGACCTCGAGGCCCGCCGGAAGGCCGGCGAGACCCGGTTGGCGATGACGATCGGCGCGCTGCGGATCACGTCGACGCATCTCTCGAGCGCGCAGCTCGGCATCACGCTGACCACGCTCCTCACCGGTTACACGATGGAACCCGCCATCTCCAACCTGCTGCGCCCCGTGCTCTCGTCGTGGAGCGTGCCGGAGGGCGTGGTCGTGGGGCTCGCCTCGATCATCGGCATCTCGGTGGCCACGATCTTCTCGATGATCCTCGGCGAGCTCGTCCCCAAGAACTTCGCGCTCGCCGTCCCGCGGCAGACGGCCAAGCTCGTCATGCCGTTCCAGGTCGCGTTCACCACGGTGTTCCGGCCCGCGATCGCCGTGCTCAACGGCAGCGCCAACGGCATCCTCCGCTCGGTGGGGATCGAGCCCAAAGAAGAGCTGTCGGGCGCGCGCACCGCCGAGGAGCTCTCGAGCCTCGTCCGCCGGTCCGCCAGCGCCGGCGTGCTGGAGGAGGACACCGCCTCCCTGCTGGATCGCAGCCTCACCTTCGCGCGGCTCACCGCCGACGACGTCATGACCCCGCGCCCGCGGGTCCACGCGGTCGCGGCGTCCGATTCCGCGGACGACGTCGTGCAGCTGGCCCGCAAGACCGGCCACAGCCGGTTCCCGGTGTACGGCGAATCGATGGACGACATCGTCGGCATCGTGCACCTCAAGGCGGCGATCGGGGTTCCGCGCGAGCGCCGACCCGACGTCCCCGCGGCCGCGCTCGCGAGCGAACCGCTGCGGGTGCCCGAGACGGTGCACCTGGACGCGCTTGTCGCAGAGCTGCGCACCCGCGGCTATCAGATGGCGATCGTCGTCGACGAGTACGGCGGCACGGCGGGCGTGCTGACCCTCGAGGATCTCGTCGAGGAGATCGTGGGCGAGGTTCTCGACGAGCACGACCGGCGACGTGCCGAGGTCGTCCGCGGCGTCGACTCACTGACCTTCTCGGCGGCGCTTCGGCCCGACGAGCTGCGCGACCGCACCGGTATCCGGGTGCCCGAAGGAGACGTGTACGACACCGTGGGCGGCTTCCTGATGGCCGAGCTCGGCCGCATCCCCGTCGTCGCCGACGAGGTCGCGATCGAGGAGGGCACGCTCGCGGTCGTCCGCATGGACGGTCGTCGTGTCGACCGCGTGCGCTTCACGCCCACACCCCTCGCGGAGACCATCGACGATGTCGAGGCCCTCGAGCGAGGGGGTGATTCCCGATGAGCGATTGGGCGGGAATCATCTGGCTGGTCGTGCTGCTGGTCTTCAACGCGTTCTTCGTCGGCGCGGAGTTCGCCGTCATCTCGGCCCGCCGGTCGCAGATCGAGCCCCTGGCCGAGCGCGGATCGCGCGCGGCCAAGACGGCGCTGTGGGCGATGGAGCACGCGACGCTCATGCTGGCGACCTGTCAGTTGGGCATCACCATCTGCTCGCTGCTGATCCTGAACGTGTCGGAGCCGGCCATCCACCACCTCCTGGCGGTGCCGCTGGAGCTGACCGGATGGGGCGAGGGTGCGGTCGACATCATCGCGTTCGTCATCGCGCTGCTGCTGGTCTCCTACCTGCACGTGGTGTTCGGCGAGATGGTGCCGAAGAACCTGGCGTTCTCGATCCCCGACCGCGCGGTGCTGATGCTCGCGCCGCCGCTGGTCTGGGTGTCGAAGGTGTTCCACCCGATCATCGTGTCGCTCAACTGGATCGCCAACCACGTGGTGCGCCTGTTCCGCGTGGAGCCCAAGGACGAGGCCTCGTCCACCTTCACGCTCGAAGAGGTGGCGACGATCGTCGCGCAGTCCCGCATCGAGGGCGTCCTCGAGGACGCCTCCGGCACGGTGACGGCCGTCGTCGAGTTCACCGACAAGAAGGCGGGGGATGTGGCGGTGCCGCTGGCCGAGCTGGTGACGCTGCCGCAGCACACCACGCCCGACGAGATCGAGCGCGCTGTCGCGAAGCACGGCTTCTCGCGCTACGTCATCGTCGACGACGACGGCCTTCCGGTGGGCTACGTGCACCTGAAGGACGTGCTGCGGGTCGCCGAGGACGGCGCGGACGGCAAGATCAGTCGCCCCATCCCGGCCAAACGCATCCACCAGATGGCGCCGCTGCAGGAGACGACCGACCTGGAGGACGCCCTCGCGGCGATGCGTCGCACCGGCCGCCACCTCGCGCAGGTGCGCGACGGCGCGGGTGACACGGTCGCCGTGCTCTTCCTCGAGGACGTGATCGAGGAGCTGATCGGCGAGGTCCAGGACGCCACCCGCCGCGCCCGCCACTGACCCCGCTGGACCCGCGAGACAGCACTTTCGCGCCGAGACAGCGGGTTAAACCCACGGTCTCGG
>NZ_JBFBHG010000038.1:0-20226 GCF_040685095.1 Microbacterium sp. NPDC089189 | reverse complement strand
GGGGTTCTATATCCACCCCGAGCTTCTCGGAAAGTGCGGAGAGATCCGCCACCTCGTCCGTCATAGGACGTGGCTCAGACGTCAGCGACCTTGCGGCCCTTGTACTCCAGGAAGAGCTCGGTGCCCTGGGAGTCGGTGACGACCTTCGCCTGGTGGGGACGGCTGTAGACGACCTTGCCGTTCTCGATGGTCTTGACGAGCGTGGGGGCCTCGGCCTTCCACTGCGCGCGACGCGAACGCGTGTTGGAGCGCGAAACCTTGCGCTTCGGGGGGTTACCTGCCATGGTCTTCTCTTTCCTACGAGTTCTGTGGGCTTCGCCCTGTGTCACCGGGTTCTTCGACCGGTTCCGACGCGAGCCCCGCGAGCGCTGCCCAGCGAGGATCGAGGGCTTCGGACGGTGCCGAGACGGGATGGTCGGCCAGACGCTCACCGGTCACGGGGTCGAGACCTGGGCAATCCGGCCGGCACACCGGCTGGAACGGAAGCGACAAGACGATACCATCCCTGACAAGAGTTTCAAGATCCACGTGGTCGTCTTGAACCTCGAAGTCGGTCGCTTCCCCACCAGGATACGCGAAAAGCTCCTGGAACTCGACTTCGACGGGCCCGGAGATGTCGGTGAGGCATCGACCGCACTCCCCGACGTAGGTGGCGTGGGCGTCGCCGGTCGCGAGGATGCCCTCGTGCACGGACTCCAGGCGCACCGAGACCTCGACCGTGTCGGCCGCGGGGATCGACACGAGCGCCTCGCCCCAGCGTTCCGGGAGCGTGACGTCGAAGGTCGCTTCGCGCATCTCACCCGGGCGGTGGACGATATCGCGGACGTTGACGCTGTAGGGCCCTGGCCGACGGTTTCTCACTCCGAGAGTCTAGCCCGGGGTGGACGACGGCGGGTCGGGTCAGACGCCGCGCGCGCCGGTGTCGAGGAAGCGCGCGACCGCGGAGGGGACGTAGGGCGCCACGTCGCCGCCGAGTCCCGCGACCTGTCGCACGAGCGAACTCGACACCAGGGCGTGCGAGGGATCGGGCAGCAGGAACACCGTCTCGATGCCGGCGAGATGCCGGTTCACGATGGCCATCGGCGTCTCGTACGCGACGTCGACCTGCGACCGGATGCCCTTGATGAGCACGCCCGCACCGACATCCGTGGCGTAGTCGACGAGCAGCCCCATGCTCCACGAGGCCACGGTGAGCCCCGACGCATCCATGCCGTCCTCGTGGATCGACTGCTCCAGCAGCGACACGCGCTGCGCGATCGGCAGCATGGCCTCCTTGCCGGGGTTGTGCACCACCAGCACGTGGATCTCGTCGTACAGCTCGACCGCTCGGCGTATGACGTCGAGATGGCCGAGGGTCGGCGGGTCGAAGGAGCCGGGGACGACGGCGATCCGGTTGCTCACGCCTCCACCCTAGCGGCGGCGACGCGACCGACGGCGAGTCCTCAGTTCTTTCCGAGCGCCGCGCGTTCCTCGCGGTCCAGGCGCCGGTCGATCGCGTCGGCCAGCCCCGGGTGCCGGATGAGGGCCGGATCGTCGGCGAGGATGCGCTCGCCCTCTTCCCGCGCCCGGGCGATCAGGTCGGCATCGGTCACCACGCGCAGGAGGCGCAACGACGACCGCGCGCCGGACTGCGCCGCCCCCAGGACGTTGCCCTCGCCGCGCAGCTCGAGGTCGACCTCGGCGAGCGTGAACCCGTCGAGGGTCGACGCGACCGCCTCGACGCGCGATCGGGCGGACGACCCCGGCTCGGCCTCGGTGACGAGCAGGCACAGTCCGGGGACGCCTCCTCGTCCGACGCGTCCACGGAGCTGATGCAGCTGCGACACGCCGAAGCGGTCGGCGTCGAGGATGATCATCGTCGATGCGTTGGGGACGTCGACGCCGACCTCGATCACCGTGGTGGCCACGAGGACGTCGATGTCGCCGGCCGCGAACGCACGCATGATGGCGTCCTTCTCGTCGGCGGGCATACGCCCGTGCAGCACGGCGACACGCAGGCGGGCGAAGAGGGGATGCTCCGCGAGAAGCGCCGCGACCTGCACGACACCCCACCGCGTGCGACGCGTCTCGACGTCGTCCGGGGCATCGGCGGGCTCGGCCTCCACTTCGGCTTCCGCCTCGGCGCCTCCGGCGGGGTCGACGTCGATGGCGGGGCACACGACGAACACCTGGTGGCCCTTCTCGACCTCCTCGGCGGCGCGTGCCCAGACCCGGTCGAACCACCCGGGACGCTCGGCCACGGGGGCGACGAACGTCTCGATGCCCGCTCGGCCCGCGGGCATCGTGCGGATGGTCGACACGTCGAGGTCGCCGAACACCGTCATCGCGACGGTGCGCGGGATCGGCGTGGCGGTCAGCACCAGGGCGTGCGGGCTCGTGCCCTTCGCACGCAGCGTCTCGCGCTGCTCGACGCCGAAGCGGTGCTGCTCGTCGACCACGACGAGCGCGAGGTCGGCGAAGGTGGTCTTGGCGCTGAGGAGCGCGTGAGTGCCGACCACGATCAGCGACTGCCCCGACGCGACACGGAGGGCGGCCTTCCGCCGTTCCGCCGCACCCATCTGCCCGGTGAGGAGCGTGGGCATGAGCTCTGGAGCCAGATTCGGCCCCAGCATCCGGGTGAGGGAGCGCAGGTGCTGCCCGGCGAGCACCTCGGTCGGCGCGATGAGCGCCGCCTGCCCGCCGCTCTCGGCGACCTGCAGCATGGCGCGGAGGGCGACGAGGGTCTTCCCCGACCCCACCTCTCCCTGCACCAGCCGGTTCATGGGCCACGGGCCGACGAGATCCGTCGCGATCGCCTGGCCGACGCTCTCCTGGTCGGGCGTGAGCGAGAAGGGCAGCGCGGCGTCGAAGCGGTCGCGCAGCGCGCCGGCCGGACGCGGGATGGCCGACAGCGCACGCACGAGCCCCCGCTGCTGCAGCAGAGCGGTCTGCAGGATGAGCGCCTCGTGCCAGCGGAGCGTGCGGATGGCATCCGGCACCTGGTCCTCCGACTCGGGCCGGTGGACGCGTTCGAGCGCGGTGCGGAAGTCGAGCAGGTGCTCTGTCTCGCGGAGCCCCTGGGGCAGCGGATCGTCGAGGGGTCCCAGCAGGTCGAGGGCGTGCCCGACGATGGTGGAGATCTGCCAGCTCGCCACCGTCGAGGTGGCCGGGTACAGCGGGATGGGCGTCGTGGCGTAGGCCTGCGCGGTCATGACCGCGGACTCCTCGTCGTCGAACAGCTCGTAGTCGGGATGCGCGAGCTGCTGATGACCGCGATAGACGCCGACCTTGCCCGAGAAGGTGCCGCGTCGCCCCGGGCGCAGATCCTTCAGCCGCCACGACTGGTTGAAGAAGGTGAGCGTGAGGTTGCCGTTGCCGTCCGTGATGACCACCTCCAGCAGCGAGCCGCGCCGGTTCTGCATGCGCCGTTCACTGGCGCTGCGCACCTGGGCGACGATCGTCACCTGCTCGTCGACGATGAGGGAGTCGATCGGGGTGAGCTCGCCGTGCTTGGCGTAGCGGCGCGGGTAGTGCGAGAGGAGTTCACCCACCGTGCGGATGCCGAATGCGCGCTCCATGGCGGTCGCGGTCTTGCCCCCCAGCTCGGCGTCGAGACGACTGTCCAGGGTCACGGGCATGAGCACGAGTCTAGAGCGGGCCTCCCCCACGCCCTGGCTAGGCTGGACACGTGACACGCATCATCGCCGGCGCTGCGGGCGGCATCCGTTTGGACGTCCCCGCCACCGGGACCCGTCCCACCAGCGAACGCGTGCGCGAGTCGCTCCTCGGGGCCCTCGAGGCGGCCGACGCTCTCTCCGGCGCGCGCGTGCTCGACCTGTATGCGGGCTCGGGTGCGCTCGGGCTCGAGGCCCTCAGCCGCGGCGCGTCGTCCGCGGACCTGGTCGAGCGCGGCCCCGCGGCCGCCGCCGCGGCGACCCGCAACGCCGCCCGCGTCGCGAAGGCCGTCGGGGGCGGCGCGGCCCGTGCGCACCGGAGTGCGGTGGCGCCCTTCCTCCAGCGCGGCTCCGGAACCTTCGATCTGGTCTTCCTCGACCCGCCGTACGATCTTGCGGACGCCGAACTGGCCGAGGCCCTGGCGCTCGTGCGCCCCCTGCTCGACGACGACGCGCTCGTGGTCGTCGAACGGGGCAAGCGCGCCGCCGAGCCGGACTGGGCGGCGGCGGACCTGGATGAGGTGCGCACCCGCACCTACGGCGACACCGTCGTGTGGTGGGCTCAGCCGCGTCCGGCGTCCCAGTCCCGGTAGGGATCCCAGCCTCCGGCGGCCTCGGCGGGGGCGCCGTCCACCGTCACGGGCGCCGCGCCGCGACCTCCGACGACGCCGATCGCACGGAAGCCCTCGGGCAGCGGGCCCGGCGGGAACGCGGCCAGCAGTGCGTGGTCCTCACCGCCCGCCAGGGCGCGTGCGGCCTCCGGCCCGAGGGCGGCACGGCGCAGGTCGATGGTCACGCCCGAGGCGTCCGCCAGACGCGACGCATCCAGCAGCAGACCGTCCGAGACGTCCATCATGGCGCGCGCCCCGCCGCGAGCGGCGACGGGCCCGAGCGCGATGGGCGGCGCGGGACGCAGCTGCGCGACCACCGCCTCGCGCTCGATCTCGTCGAGCGCGGCGTCGTCGACGGGCACCGGGATGCCGTCACGGACGAATCGCGAGAAGAGCAGGGCGAGCCCGTGCGCCGCATCCCCCGCGCGCCCCGCCAGGGCGACCGTGTCGCCGGCACGGGCGCCGGAGCGCAGCACGGGCGGGCCGTCCAGCACGCCCAGCGCGGTCACCGCGACCGTCAGCGTCTCGGACACCGTCAGGTCCCCGCCCTCCACCGCGCAGCCCGGTGCAAGGGCCTCGCAGGCGGCGCGGAGTCCGTCCGCCAGCGCCTCGACGAAGGACACGCGCGTATCGTCCGGCAACGTGAGCGCCACGAGGAGAGCGGTGGGGCGCGCGCCCATCGCGGCGACATCCGCGAGATTGACCGCCGCCGCCTTCCACCCCAGGTCGAAGCCGCTCGTCCAGGCCAGCCGGAAGTCGGGTCCGTGCACCAGGGTGTCGACCGTGGCGACGATCCGACCGCCCTCGATCACCGCCGCATCGTCGCCGGGGCCGACGATGGCACGCCCGGGGCCGAGCCGATCGAGGATACGACGCAGGATCTGCCCTTCGGACAGGTCTCCCACACGGGGGTCGGGCCGGGACGCAGTCACTCCCTCACGCTACCGCTCCGGCCGGCGGGTTAGCCTGGAGGGGTGATCCGATCGCGCGTGACCCGTCTGCTGATCCTGGCCACGGTCGCGGCGGGTCTGAGCGGATGCGCGAGCACCGTCGCCCTGGAGCCCGCGGCCGACGCGAACGACCCGCTCTGCGCCGAGATCACCGCGTATCTGCCGCAGAGCGTCGCCGGTGAGAGCCGTCGGTGGACCGACGCGCAGGCCACCGGCGCCTGGGGGGATCCGGCGGCCGTCATCCTCACCTGCGGCGTCACTCCTCCCGGCCCGAGCGAGCTGCCGTGCCAGAGCGTCGGCGGCGTCGACTGGATCATCGACGACAGCGAGGCCCCCCGCTACCGCGTCACGTCGTTCGGGCGCACGCCCGCCGTGCAGGTCTACCTCGACAACGAGATCGTCTCGAGCACCGAGGTGCTCGATGCCGTGTCGCCGTTGGTGGCGAAGCTGCCGCGCGACGGCGAGTGCACGGCGCGTCCCGGCACCGAGTGACACTCAGCCGCGCTCGAGCGCGGTGTCGATGAGCTCGGAGATGAGATCGCGATAGGTCATGCCGCTTGCGATCCAGCACTTGGGGAACATCGAGATCGGCGTGAACCCGGGCATGGTGTTGAGCTCATTGACGATCGGACCGTCGGCGGTCAGGAAGAAGTCCACGCGGGCGAGTCCCCGGCCGTCGACGGCGGCGAACGCGCGCAGCGCCATCTGCTGCACCGCGGAGATCTCCTCGGCCGTGAGGTCGGCCGGGCAGACGACATCCACGCCGTCGCCACCGAGGTACTTGCCCTCGAAGTCGTAGAACTCGCGTCCGTTCAGCACGATCTCACCCGGCAGCGAGGCGCGGGCGGGGGCGCCGGAGCGCCCCTCGAGGACGCCCACCTCCACCTCGCGCCCCACGACGCCGCGCTCGATGAGCACCTTGTCGTCCTCGGCGAAGGCGAGGCGGAGCGCCTCGTCGAGGTCTTCGGGCACACGCACCTTCGAGACGCCGACACTAGACCCCGCGCGCGCCGGCTTCACGAACCACGGCATCGGATGCGCCGCCATGCGCCGGAGGACGCTCTCGGCGTCGGCCTCGTGCGCGCGCACCGTGATGCCCGGCGAGACGGGGACGTCGGCCGCATCGAGCGCCATCTTCATGAAGTGCTTGTCCATGCACAGCGCGGAATCGATCACCCCGCCGCCGGCGTACGGCAGCTCGAGCGTGTCGAAGAACCCCTGGATGGTGCCGTCCTCGCCGTGGCTGCCGTGCAGGATCGGCAGCACGACGTCGACCCGTCCGAGCTCGCGGACCGAGCCGTCGACCTCGCGCACGCGCAGGACGCGATCTCCGGCGGACTCGGGCCAGAGGATGCGCGTTCCGTTGTCGAGCACCTCGGGCATGTGCGCGGGATCGAGCGCGAAACGCGCCGGGTCGTCGGCCTCGAGGACGAAGGCGCCGTCCCGGGTGATCCCCACCGGGATCACCCGATAGCGGTCACGGTCGAGGGCGCCCATCACTCCGCCCGCCGTCGCGGAGCTGATCGAATGCTCGCTGGAGCGCCCGCCGAACAGCACCACCACGACCGGATTGTTCATTCTGGGTCCTCTCCCCCTGGGGGGTGTCATCGTCTGTCGTCAGGTGCGGAGCGATCTCACGCGGGTTCATCGTGCCGTCGAGCACGCGTTTGACCTGCTCGACGATCGGCATCTCGACGTTGCTCGCCCGGGCGAGCTGGAGGATCGGCGCCACCGAGGCCAGCCCCTCCGCCGTCTGCTGCATCTGGGTGACGACGTCCTGGAAGCTGTATCCCTGCCCGAGCAGTCGCCCCGCGGTGTTGTTGCGACTGAGCGGCGACTGGCAGGTCGCGATCAGGTCGCCGAGGCCCGCGAGCCCCTGCAGCGTGCCGGGCTGCGCCCCCTGCGCGACGGCGAAGTCCGTCATCTCCACGAGACCGCGGGTGATGATGGACGCCTTCGTGTTCTCGCCGTACCCCACGCCGTCGACGATGCCGATGGCGACCGCGATGAGGTTCTTGAGCACTCCGCCGAACTCGGTGCCGATGACATCCGTGTTCACGAAGGACCGGAAGTAGTGGTTGCGCGCCCGGCGCGCCACGACCTCCGCGGTCTCCAGGTTGGTCGAGGAGATCACGGCGGCCGTCGGCTGCTCCTTGGCGATCTCGAGTGCGAGGTTGGGTCCCGAGGCCACCGCGATCCGGTCGGGATCACAGGCGAGCTCCTGCTCGATGAGCTGGCTCATCCGCAGTCCGGTGCTCTTCTCGACGCCCTTCATGAGCGACACGATCGGGACGTCCGACTCGGCCAGGAGCGGACGCAGCCCGACGAGGTTCTGCCGCAGCGACTGGCTCGGAATCGACAGGTAGACCTGCTCCGCGCCGTCGATCGCCTCGGCGAGCTCCGACGTCGCCGACATGGAGCGCGGGAGGTTGATGCCCGGAAGGTAGGTGCTGTTGCGCTTGGCGGTGTGGATCTCGCGCGCGAGCTCCGGGCGCCGCGCCCACATGACGACGTCCGCTCCCCCGTCGGCGAGGATCTTGCCGAACGTCGTCCCCCAGCTGCCGGCACCGAGGACGGCGACGCGCTGCGGGCGGACCTCTGCGCGCCTACTCAAGGCGTCCGGTCTCGTTCTGGCCGTGGGCGCCGGGGTTCCAGCGCACCGCCGGCGGCGTCTCGCCGCGGAGCTCTCCCAGGAGTCCGGCGATGTCATCCATCACGCGACCGGTGGCCTCCTGCTGCGCCGCCGGGTGCAGCGCGCGATCCTCGAAGCCGCTGAGATCGACGGGCGGGCCGATGAGCACGCGTACCCGCTTGCGCAGCGGCCAGAGGCTCAGCTTGCCGTAGCGGGGCAGGATGCCCTGCGTGCCCCACTGCGCCATCGGGATGAGGGGGATGTCGCCGGCCAGCGCGAGTCGCGCGGCACCCGTCTTTCCGCGCATCGGCCAGAGGTCGGGGTCGCGCGTGAGGGTGCCCTCGGGGTACACGATCACACCCGCGCGCTTCTCGGCGAGGTGTCCTGCGGTCTCGAGCGCCTGCTTGGCCGCGGATGCGGCTCCGCCCCGCCCCACCGGGATCATGCCGGTCACCCGCAGCGCCCAGCCGAGCACGGGGACGCGGAAGAGGCTGTCCTTCGCCATGAAGCGCGGCGCCCGACCCAGACGCCAGACGGCCACCGCCACGATCACGGGATCGATCTCGCTGTGGTGGTTGGGCGCCAGGATGTACGGGCCGTCCTCGGGCAGGTTCTCCCCGCCCTCGATCTCGATCTTCGCGATCAGGCCGGTCAGCGGCACGACGATGCCGGCGAGGAACCAGAACACGCTCGGACGCGTCTTCTCGGCCGACGCGTGGCGTCGCCGGGCGGCGGCGGGTGCCATCAGCCGATGACGTCGAAGTCGGCGCCCAGGGCGGACAGCTTCGGCAGGAAGTCCGCGTAGCCCCGGCGGATGATGCCGATGTTGCTGACGGTGGACGTGCCCTCGGCCGCGAGGGCCGCGATGACGTGGCTGTAGCCGCCGCGCAGGTCCGGAACCGTGATGTCGGCGCCGTGGAGCGCGGTGGGTCCGGTGATGACCGCGGCCTGCTCGAGGGAGCGACGCGGCACGCGCCGCGGGCCCTCCTGCAGACCGTGCGGGTACACCGTGATGTCGGCGCCCATCTTCACCAGCGCCTGCGTGAAGCCGAACCGGTTCTCGTAGACCGTCTCGTGGACGACCGAGCGTCCGGTGGCCTGCGTGAGCGCGACGATCAGCGGCTGCTGCCAGTCGGTCATGAAGCCGGGGTGGACGTCGGTCTCGACCGTGACCGGGCGCAGGTTCTCCCCGCGGCGGAACAGGATGCCGTCGGCACGCACGTCGAAGTCGGCGCCGGCCTTGCGGAGCACGTTGAGGAAGGTCAGCATCTCCTGCTGGCGCGCGCCGGCGACGAAGATCTCGCCGTCGGTCGCGATCGCCGCGCTCGCCCAGCTGGCGGCCTCGTTGCGGTCGAAGATCGCGCGGTGGTCGTAGCCGTTGAGCTTCGGCACGCCCTCGATCAGGATGACGCGGTTGGGCTCGTAGGAGATGATCGCGCCCATCTTCTGCAGCAGCGCGATGAGATCCATGATCTCGGGCTCGATCGCGGCGTTGCGCAGCTCCGTGACGCCCTCGGCGCGGACGGCGGTCAGCAGCACCTGCTCGGTCGCGCCCACGCTCGGGTACGGCAGGTGGATGTTCGCGCCGTGCAGGCCGCGCGGAGCGGAGAGCCGGATGCCACTGGGCAGCTTCTCGACGGTCGCACCGAACTTGCGGAGGGCGTCGAGGTGGAAGTCGATCGGACGGTCGCCGATGCGGCATCCGCCGAGGTCGGGGATGAACGCCTGGCCGAGTCGGTGCAGCAGCGGTCCGCAGAAGAGGATCGGGATGCGGGAGGCACCCGCGTGCGCGTCGATCTCCTCCATGTGGGCGCTCTCGACGTCGCGCGGGTCGAGCACGAGCGAGCCGGGCTCGTCGCCTTCGACGACGCGCACGCCGTGCACCTCGAGGAGCGAGCGCACCACGGCGACGTCGCTGATCTCGGGGACGTCGCGCAACGTCGACGGGCTCTCGCCGAGAAGCGCGGCCACCATGGCCTTCGTGACGAGGTTCTTGGCCCCCTTCACTTCGACCGTGCCGGAGAGCGCGCGGCCGCCGCGGATCGCGAGGACTTCTGCCTCCCCCGCATTCCAGCCGCCGGAGGTTGCGGTGTCGCCGAGGAGTGTCATAAGCGGATGCCTCACTGTGCGGGAAGGGGCGGAATCGGTAGGGTCCGCGGCTTCCAGGATTCTCGTCGCGCCTCGTAGGCGGCGATCTTGTCTTCGTTCCGGAGGGTCAGTCCGATGTCATCGAGACCTTCCAGAAGCCGCCACCTAGTGTAATCGTCGATCTCGAACGGGACCCGGATGTCGCCCACCGACACGTCGCGCCGATCGAGATCCACCGTGAACTCCACGCCGGGCTGCGCATCGATCGCGGCCCAGAGCGCCTCCAGATCGGGCTCCGACACGATGCCCGTCACGAGCCCCTGCTTGCCCGCGTTGCCACGGAAGATGTCGGCGAACTTCGTGCTCAGCACGACTCGGAATCCGTAGTCGCGCAGCGCCCACACCGCGTGCTCGCGGCTCGAACCGGTGCCGAAGTCGGGTCCGGCCACCAGCACCGACGCCGACGAGAACGTCGGCTGGTTGAGGATGAAGTCGGGGTCCTGACGCCAGTTGGCGAAGAGCGCGTCCTCGAAGCCGGTCTTGGTGACGCGCTTGAGGTAGACGGCGGGGATGATCTGGTCGGTGTCGACGGCCGAACGCCGCAGCGGCGCGGCCACACCCGTGTGAACGGTGAACTTCTCCATGTCAGGCCTCCACTCCGACGCCCGCGTGCGCGACGAGCGGTTCCAGGTCGCCGGGGCTGGACAGGGTGCCCCGCACCGCGGTCGCGGCGGCGACCAGCGGCGAGACGAGGTGCGTGCGCCCGCCCTTGCCCTGGCGCCCCTCGAAGTTGCGGTTCGAGGTGGACGCGCACCGCTCCCCCGGCGCCAGCTGGTCCGGGTTCATGCCGAGGCACATCGAGCACCCGGCGAAACGCCATTCCGCGCCGAACGCGATGAACACCTTGTCGAGGCCCTCAGCCTCGGCCTCGAGCCGCACGCGCGCCGATCCGGGCACGACCATGACGCGAACGCCGTCGGCCTTGGTCCGTCCCTCGATGACCGAGGCGAAGGCCCGCAGGTCCTCGATGCGACTGTTGGTGCACGACCCCATGAAGACCGCATCCACCGGGATGTCCTTCAGCGGCACGCCCGGCGTCAGATCCATGTACTCGATCGCGCGCTCGGCGGCGACCCGCTCGTTGGCGTCGGCGATGTCGGCCGGGTTCGGCACGACATCGCTCAGCGACACGCCCTGCCCCGGGTTCGTGCCCCACGTGACGAAGGGCTCGAGCTCGTTCGCGTCGAGGAACACCTCGGCGTCGTAGACGGCGCCCTCGTCGCTCGGGAGCGTGCGCCAGTAGGCCACGGCATCGTCCCAGTCCTGGCCGGTGGGCGCATGCGGGCGCCCCTGCAGGTAGTCGAACGTCGTCTGATCGGGGGCGACCATGCCGGCGCGCGCCCCGGCCTCGATCGACATGTTGCACATCGTCATCCGGCCCTCCATCGAGAGCGAGCGGATGGCGCTGCCACGGAACTCGAGCACATAGCCCTGGCCGCCGTTGGTGCCGATCTTGGCGATGACGGCGAGGATGATGTCCTTCGCGGTCACACCGGGGCGGAGCTCGCCCTCCACCGTGATCGCCATCGTCTTGAAGGGCTTGAGCGGCAGCGTCTGCGTCGCCATGACGTGCTCGACCTCGCTCGTGCCGATGCCGAAGGCCATGGCCCCGAAGGCGCCGTGCGTGGAGGTGTGGGAGTCGCCGCAGACGACGGTGATACCGGGCATGGTCAGCCCGAGCTGCGGACCGACGACGTGCACGATGCCCTGCTCGGCGTCGCCGAGGGAGTGGATGCGCACCCCGAACTCGGCGGCGTTGTCGCGCAGGGTCTGGATCTGCAGACGGCTCGTCGGGTCGGCGATGGGCTTGTCGATCGCGAGCGTCGGGGTGTTGTGGTCCTCGGTCGCGATGGTGAGGTCGAGCCGGCGCAGCCCCCGCCCCTCGGCGCGCAGGCCGTCGAAGGCCTGGGGGCTGGTGACCTCGTGCACCAGGTGCAGGTCGATGTAGATGAGGTCGGGCTGGCCGCCCTCGCCCTTGACCACCAGATGGTTGTCCCACACCTTCTCGGCAAGGGTGCGCGGGTTGTCCACGATGGACGCGGACGGGTCGGAAATGCTCATGCTGTCGTTCTCCTGAGGATGACGGTGGATCAAGCCCGCAACGAACTCCGCGACGAGGGAGGCCTGGGACTAGGACTCGTCGCGGCTGCGAAGGAGAAGGCGAGCGATCCGCACACGGTCAGGCTACCACCGCCGATCCGCACCCCGGCCCGGGCCCGGTGTCCGTGTGTGTCGTCCGGCTGGCCGAGCCCGGCGCGCGCGTGCCAGTCTGGGGCGACGTTCGACCCGACAGGACTCTCCATGACCGACCGACACAGCCCTCGGGACGTCGGCTTCGCCACGCGACAGGTGCATTCCGGTGCCGAGTGGGCGGATGCCGCATCCCGCACCGTTCCCATCTACCTCACCGCGGGCTTCCGCTTCGAGGACTTCGACCATGCCGCCGGCCACTTCGGCACCGGCGCCGGCTTCGGCTACACCCGCACCGGCAACCCGACCATCGACGCCCTGGAGCGCCGGATCGCCGCTCTGGAGGAGGGCGCCGGCGCCGTCTTCCTCGGCAGCGGTCAGGCCGCCGTGTCGGTGACGCTGCTCGCGCTGCTCTCCGCGGGCGATCACATCGTGAGCTCCCACCACATCTACGAGGGCACGCGCGGGCTCCTGCTCGATCTGCTGGACCGTTTCGACATCTCCGTGGACTTCGTCGACGACATCGCCTCGCCCGACGCCTGGCGCGCCGCGACCCGCGAGAACACACGCCTCTACTTCGCCGAATCGATCGCCAATGCGCGCAACGATCTGCTGGACGTCGCAGCGATCGCCGCGGTGGCCGACGAACGCGCCCTGCCGCTGGTGGTCGACAACACGTTCGCGACGCCGTACCTGCTCCGCCCCCTCGCGCACGGCGCGGCCATCGTCGTCCATTCCGCGAGCAAGTTCCTGGCCGGCCACGGCGCAGCGCTCGGCGGCGTCATCGTCGACGACGGCCGTTTCGACGCCGCCCGGGCCGGGGCGCTCTTCCCCCACCTGGTGGCGACGAGCCGTTCCGGGGCGCCCAGCGTCTGGGAACGGCACGGCGGATCGGCCCGACTCGCGCACATCCGCGAGTCGGTGGCGCCGCGCCTGGGCCCGACCCCGTCGCCGCTGAACGCCTTCCTCGTCTCGCAGGGCATCGACACCCTGCACCTGCGGGTGCGGGAGCAGTCGGCGAACGCGCTGCGCATCGCCCGGTGGCTCGAGGAGCGCGACGAGGTCAGCTCGGTCGACTACATCGGCCTCCCCTCGCACCCGCACCACGACCTCGGGGAGCGTCTGCTCACGAAGGGCTACGGCTCGGTCTTCACCTTCACCCTCGCCGGCGGGCAGCCCGCCGCCCGGGCGTTCGTGGAGGCGGTCGAGGTGGTGACGCACATGACGCATCTGGGCGACGTCCGCACGCTCGTGCTCCACCCCGCCACGACCAGCCACGCCCAGCACACCGACCAGGCGCGGCTCGCGCTCGGCGTGCAGCCGGGCACCCTGCGTCTCTCGATCGGGATCGAGGATCCGGACGACCTGATCGCGGATCTCGGGCACGCCCTCCGCGCGGCCGCGAGCGTTGCGGAGAGCCGCGTCGTCGAGGTCCTGCCGTGAGCCGACCGCAGCACTTCGGATGGTTCCTGGCCCGCGGATTCGGGCCGCACGGCTGGGGCAGCCCCTCCCTCGACTGGGGCTACCGGTGGACCGAGCCCCGGCTGTACCAGGAGTCGGCGCGGCTGCTCGAGCAGGCGGGATTCGACCTGCTCATCATCGAGGACGCGCCGTCGTTGGGCTCGGCCGAGACCATCGATCTGCGGGTGCGTCACGCCTTCGGCGGGCCCAAGCACGACCCGCTGCTGCTCGCCCCGTACCTCTTCGCCGCGACGGAGCGCCTCGGCGTCGTCCCGACCGTCAACCCCGCGGCGGTCCTCCCCTACACGGCGGCGCGGCAGTTCGCCTCGCTGCAGCACCTGAGCGGGCACCGGCTGGGCCTCAACGTCGTCACCGACACCGGCAGCGCGCGGCACTTCGGCACGGCGCCCGCCCTCGGGCACGACGCCGCCTACGACCGCGCCGAGGAGTGGCTCGCGGGAGTGCGCGCGCTCTGGCGCAGCTGGGACGAGGGTGCGCTCGTCGAGGACCGCTCGGACGATCGTTACGCGGACGGCTCGCGGATGAGGCCCGTGGCGCATCGCGGCGAGTACTTCTCCTTCGACGGCCCGCTGAACGCGCTGCCGTTCACCGACGGAGAGCCCGTCATCGTCTCGCCCGGCGGCTCCGGTCGCGGGCTCGGGTTCGCGGGGGCCAATTCCGATGTGCAGCTCGCCCTCGCGCCTCTCGACGAAGCCAGCATCCGCGCCTACCGCGGCCGCATCCACGACGCCGCGGTCGCGGCGGGACGCCGCCCCTCCGACATCACGATCCTCTTCGCCATCCAGCCCGTCCTGGTCGGCTCCGCCGAGGAGGCCGATCGCCTCGTGGCCCGGTCGCTGGACCCCGACGACGAGACGATCCGCACGATCGCCCGCCGTCAGTCCTCCGACCTCGAGACGGATCTCACCGCTCTCGACCCGGACGCGCCGCTGGACCCGGCGATCTTCGCCGATCATGTGTCGCACGGCAGCATCCGGCGCCTCGTCGGCGATCACGACATCGCCACGACCCCGCTGCGGACCCTGCTCGCCGCGCACGCCCGACTGGGGCGTCTGTCGGACGGCTCGGGCTTCGTCGGCACCGCCGCCGAGCTCGCGGACCGCATCGAGGAGCTGGGGACCTGGGGCAACGACGGCGTGCTCCTCTGGGGCGACCTGCACCCCGTCTCGGTGCACCGCACACTCGACGAGCTGGTGCCGATCCTGCGCCGGCGCGGCATCCTGCGCGACGAGCTCGTCCCGGGCGGCCTGGGCGCGAACCTGCGCGCGTTCTGAGCGACGGCGGCGCCGCCGGTCGCTCAGTCCTCCGCGTGTTCGGAGTCGGCCCGCGCGCGCTCGCGACGCGACGCGACGAGGCTCGCGATGGTGGCCACCGACATGGCCGCCACGATCACCGCCAGCGACGCCATCGTCGAGATGTCCGGAGCCCACTCCACGTGCTCGCCGTTGTTGATGAACGGCAGCTCGTTCTGGTGCAGCGCGTGGAAGAACAGCTTCACGCCGATGAAGGCGAGGATGAAGGCGATTCCGTAGTGCAGGTAGCGCAGCTGCTCGAGGAGTCCGCCGAGCAGGAAGTAGAGCTGCCGCAGCCCCATCAGCGCGAAGAGATTCGCGGTGAACACGATGAAGGGGCTCTGGGTGATCCCGAAGATCGCGGGGATCGAGTCGATCGCGAAGACGAGGTCGGTGAATCCGATCGCGACGAACACGAGGATCATCGGCGTCCAGATGCGACGCCCGCCGACCGTCGTGCGCAGCTTCGATCCGTCGTAGTGATCGCTGATGTCGACGAATCGGCGGAGGAACCGCACGATGCCGGTCTCCTTCTGCGCACCGTGATCGTCATCGGCGCCCGGGAAGGCCTGGCGCCAGGCGGTGTAGACGAGGAAGACGCCGAAGACGTAGAAGATCCACGAGAGGTTCTCGATGAGGACCGCGCCGAGCATGATGAAGATGCCGCGCAGCACGAGGGCGATGATGATCCCCACCATGAGCACCTCCTGCTGATACTTGCGCGGGACGGCGAACTGGCCCATGAGCAGCACGAAGACGAACAGGTTGTCGACGGACAGGCTGTACTCCGTCAGCCAGCCCGCGACGAACTCGCCGGCCGCGTCCCCGCTGCCGGTCACGAGCAGCAGCACGAGCGCGAAGACCAGCGCGAGCCCGACGTAGAACGCGACCCAGAGACTTGCCTCACGGGTCGAGGGGATGTGCGGGCGGGCGAAGATGATCAGCAGGTCGGCGGCGAGGATCAGCACGAGCACCGCGAGCGCGACGATCTGGAACCACACCGGGATGTCGTAGCCCATGCGAGCCTTTCCGGGGAGTGGGGACGCCCCAGTGTAAGCGTCACCGGATCGGTTTGAGACGATCGGATCCGGGATGACACCTGAGGGTGAGCGACGAGGATCCCGCCGACGGCGGGTCGAACGGGGGACGTACGCGATGACGACCGATGGAGAGCTGACGACGCTCGCGGCCGCGGGCGACGCCGAAGCCTTCCGATCGCTGTACCGGCGCCACGTGGATGCCGTCTACCGTGTGGCGGCGGCGCTCCTGCCGAGCGCTGCCGATGCGGAGGACGCCACGCAGGACGCCTTCGTGACCGCCTGGCGCAAGCTCGACGGCTTCCAGCTGGAAGGCGCATCGGCGCTTCCCTGGCTGGCGACGATCTGCCGCTACGTCTGCGCCAACCGCATGCGGGCGCTCCGGCGCGATCAGGCGCTCGCGCGGGGCGTCGTCGACGAGCGCACGCCGGCTCGGCTGGATGTGGAGCAGGACGCCATCGACGCCGAGGTCGCCGAGCGGATCGCCCGCGACGTGGCCGCCCTGTCCGACACCGACCGGGAGATCTTCGTGCTGTGCGTCAGCCACGGGTACGCCTACGAGGCCGCGGCCGCCGAACTCGGCCTCACCTCCGGCGCCGTCCGCAACCGTCTCTCCCGAATCCGGCGGCGACTCCGGAACACCCTGCAGGAGGGGAACGCACCATGACATATTCCGACGACCGACGTCCGGCTGAGGCCGAGGGGGCGACGCTCCCCGACGGGCCGAGCGACGCGCAGGTGCTGCGCATGGAGCGCGGCGTGCTGCGCGAGATCGAGACGGACCGGATGCGGCGACGCGCGAGGCGTGGCCGCATCTGGGCGGGAGCCGCAGCGGCGGTCGCCGTCGTGGCCGTCGCGGCGCTCGTCTCGCCCGTCGTGACGGGCACGGGCACGGGCACGGGCAACCCCGTCACGAGCATCCCGGCGCCCGCGCTCGATGGCGCGGTGGTCCGCGGCGCGGAGTCGATTCCGGAGGGGGTCGACGGGGCGACCCTCGAAGGCGGTCTCGCCGATCCGGGGTCCGGCGACATCGCGCAGGCCCCGTCGGAACGGGAGGTCGCCGCCTCCGGATGGATGTCCGTCGTGGTGGACGACCTCGCCCGCACGCAGGAACGCATCGCCGCGCTGGCCGAGGACGCGGGCGGATACGTCGAGTCGGTCGCCGCCAGCGCGGCGGTGGAGTCGCCCGATGGCTCGTCGCTGCGCGTCCCGGCGCAGAACACGATCTCCGTCCGTGTGCCGGCGGACCGGCTCGATGCGGTGGTCGACGCCGCCGGTTCGGAGGGAGAGGTGACGAGCTCGTCCATCTCCCGGGTCGACGTCACCGACCAGGCCGTGGATCTGCGCGCGCGCATCGCCGCACAGGAGACGTCGGTCGCCCGCCTGACCGAGCTTCTCGCACAGTCGGCGAGCGTCGCCGACCTCATCGCCGCCGAGTCGGCGTTGGCGGATCGTCAAGGAGCACTCGACGCGGATCGCCAGCAGCTGACCGCGCTCGAGAGCACCGTGTCGATGTCGTCGCTGACGGTCACCCTCTCCGAGCCCGCGGCCGCCCCGCAGGCCGATCCCGCCGGCTTCGGCGACGGCATCGTCGCCGGGTGGAACGGTCTGGTCGCCGCCGCGAACGGCATCGTGATCGGGCTCGGCTTCCTGCTCCCCTGGATCGTCATCGTCGCCGTCGCCGGTGCCGTCGTCTGGGGCGCACGCCGGCTCGCGCGCCGTCGCCGGGAGCGCCGCGCTGCGCCGGGCGCACACGCGGACTGAACGCACGAAACGGCCGCCGGTCCCCGAGGGAACCGGCGGCCGGGTCGTCGACCGTTCGGGTCGATCGACGGTCAGGATGCCGGCGGCATCAGCACCGTGTCGATGAGGTAGACCGTGGCGTTCGCGGTCTGGACGCCACCGCAGATGACGGTGGACTCACCGTTGACCATTAGGTTGTCGCCGCTGCCGGTGACCTCGAGATCGGCGCCCTGCACCGTGGCGTGCGTTCCGACGATCTCGTCGGGCTGGACCTGGCCGGGAACCACGTGGTAGGTCAGGATCGAGGTGAGGGTCGCGCTGTCGGTCTTGAGCGACTCGATCACGGCGGGGTCGATCTTCGCGAAGGCGTCATCGACCGGAGCGAAGACGGTGAACTCGCCGCCGTTGAGCGTGTCGACGAGGTCGACATCGGGGTTCAGCTGTCCGCTCACGGCCGCGGTGAGCGTCGTCAGCAGCGGGTTGTTCGACGCGGCGACGGCGACGGGCGCCTCTGCCATGCCGGCGACCGATCCATCGCCGTCCGGAACCATCTCGGCGTAGGCGGCGCAGCCGGCGCCGACCAGGTTGGCCGCCGGGTCCATCGTGTCGGTCGAGGGTGCGCTGGTCTCCGGCATCGACGATGCCGTCTCCTCGGGCGCTGCGGTGGTCGAGCCCATGGAACAGGCGGACAGAGCGAACGCGGACGCCGCGATCAGAACGAATCCGGCCGTGATCTTCTTCTTCTTCAGCATGACTTCCTCCGTTGTCGAGAGCCGTGTCCGGCCCGGAAAGACACATCCCCGGTGCCGGGAACGTTGCACCCGGCCGAGGCGAGGTACATGAGCTGTTCGGCGCCTGGGCGGAATCGGATTGCTCGAATTCGAGATCGGATTCCGCAGACGTCGGCGGCCTCGCGCGCGCCCGCGCATACACGCGCGTAACGAGACCGACGCCGATCCCGGCTGCCGGCTGCCGGCGCAGGATGAGGCATGCTGGGGGGATGGTGATCGACGGCGTACACGTCTCGGACGACGGGTCGGATCCCACCGACCCCGTCGCGGACCTCTTGGAGCGCATCGCATCCGCCGACCAGGCGGCCTTCGCGCAGCTGTACGACATGCTGTCGTCGCGGGTGTTCGGGCTCATCCGCCGGGTGCTCGTGGATCCCTCGCAGAGCGAGGAGGTCCTGCAGGAGGTCTTCCTGGAGATCTGGCAATCCGCGAGCCGTTTCACTCCGAACAAGGGACAGGGAAGATCGTGGGTGCTGACCATCGCACACCGACGAGCGGTGGATCGCGTGCGATCCGCGCAGTCGAGTGCGGACCGTGATGCGCGGATCGGTCTTCGCGACCTCGACGTGGCTCACGACGGGGTCTCCGAACATGTGGAACTCAAGATAGAGGGACAGCGCGTCACCCGAGCGTTGAAGGGGCTCCCCGAGCCCCAGCGCGAAGCGCTGACCCTCGCGTACTTCGGCGGCTACAGCCAGAGCGAGATCGCTGCTCTGGTGGGGGCCCCACTGGGGACGGTGAAGACCAGGATGCGTGACGGATTGTCTCGCCTGAGGACGGAGATGGGGGTGCAGAAATGACCGAGAACGACTTCCAGGAACTCGCGGCAGGACGCGCGGTGAACGCGCTGTCCCCCGACGACGAGCGTGCCTTCGACGCGGCCCTGCGTGCGCACCCGGAATGGGATGTGCACGTGGCTGCCGCATTCGATGCCGCAGCGGGTCTGGCCGACGCGGCACCCGAGACGGTGCCGCCCGCCCACATCCGCGCATCCCTGCTCGCCCGCATCGCCACGATGCCGCAGGACCCGCCGGCGCCCGCCGCTCCCGTGGCCGACGCTGAGCCTCCCCTCGCCGAGCCGACCCTCGCCGCGCGCGAACCCGTCACCGCGGCCGGTCGCGCCCGCCGCGGCTCGCGTCGGATGTTCGCCCTCGCCGCATCCGTCGCCGTGCTGGTGGCCGTCGGCGTCGGCGGTGTTCTCGTCGGCCAGGTGTTCGCGCCGCCCGCGTCCGTCGTCGCCCTCGAGCAGATCGAGTCGGCTCCCGATGCGCGATCGGCCTCGGTCGCGCTTCCCGACGGGTCCGAGGCGACCGCCCATTGGTCGAGCTCGCTCTCGCGCGCCGCTCTGGTGACGGACGGGCTGCCCGCTCTCACCGACGATCAGACCTACGAGCTGTGGTTCGTCCGCGGCGGTGAGCCCCTCTCCGCCGGCACCTTCAGCGCCTCCGAGTCGGGCGACACCGTGGCCGAGCTCTCGGGTGACTTCCACTCCGGCGACATCATCGCCGTGACGATCGAGCCCGACGGCGGCTCCCCCACCGGTCTGCCCTCGAGCGACCCGGTGCTGGCGATCACCACCTGATCCTCGATCGAGGAAGAAGCGGGGGGGGGCGGACGGGCGGCCCCGAGGGACGGTTGACGGGAATGGGAAAGACAAGGGGGGGAGAAAGTGGTGTTGAGAAAGTTTTTTTAAAGTG
>NZ_JBFBHG010000037.1:0-23038 GCF_040685095.1 Microbacterium sp. NPDC089189 | reverse complement strand
CCCCATGTAATGCGGCGGCTTGGGGGGGGGGGCGCCCCCAAACACCCCGCATACGCGACGAATGAACAGAGAAGAGGGCGGCGAGGAGGGGGGCGGGAGGCGAGGAGGGGGCGGGCGGCGAAGAGGAGGGGGCGGAGGGTGCGGAGGGTGCGAGGAGCAGGGGGGTTGTGGCGGGGGCGGAGCGGGGCTAACGTACAACCAAATGGTTGTAGATATGGAACTCAGCGACGCCGAGGTGGATCGGATCTTCCGGGCCCTCGCCGATCGCACGCGCCGCGACATCCTGCGGCGCACCCTCGAGGCCGAGCAGTCGGTCTCGGCCCTGGCCGCGACCTACGAGGTGTCGTTCGCCGCCGTGCAGAAGCACGTCGCGGTGCTCGAAGCCGCGCATCTGGTGGTCAAACGCGCCGACGGAAGGGAGCGCCTCGTGCGCGCCGACCCCGCCACCATCGCGCGCGCTCGCCGCCTGCTCGCCGACTACGAGCACTTGTGGCGCGCGCGCATCGATCGCCTCGACGACCTGCTCGCCGAAGACCCCTGACCCGGATGCGGTGCGCCCGCGTCCACACATCCCCATCCAGAGGAGAAAGCACATGCCCGTCACCGCCGTCACCACCGACGCTGAGGCCCTGACCATGACGCTCGTCGGCGACTTCCCCGCGCCGAAGGAGCGGCTCTGGCGGGCGTTCACCGATCCCCGCCAGCTGGAGCGCTTCTGGGGTCCGCCCGGATACCCCGCGGCGTTCACGCGCTTCGACTTCGCCGTCGGCGAGAGCGCCCACTACGTGATGACGAGTCCGCAGGGGGAGCGCTTCGGCGGCCGCTGGGAGTTCGTCGACATCGACCCGCAGAGCGCCTTCGAGGTCACCGACGCGTTCGCCGACGAGAGCGGAGCGCCGATCGAGGGCATGCCGGTCTCGCGCATGACCTTCACTTTCGAGGCCACCCCGTCGGGCTCGCGCGTGACGAGCGTGACCCGCTTCGACTCCGCCGAGGCGCTCGAGCAGATCGTCGCGATGGGTGCCGTCGAGGGCTCGACGCTCGCGTTCAACCAGCTCGACGCGGTGCTGCAGGACCTCCGCGAGTACGCCCGCGGAAAGGGCACGCGCACCGAGATCCTCGACGACCAGCACGTGCGCATCACACGGCTGATCGACGGCCCGGCCGACGCCGTGTGGCGCGCGCACACCGACCCGGCTCTCGTGCGCCGCTGGCTCTTCGGACCCGACGGATGGCGCATGACCGACTGCGAGATCGACCTGCGACCGGGCGGTGCGTACCGCTACGGCTGGGCGCCCGAGGCGGGCACCGAGGGCGAGGCGTTCGGGTTCGACGGCGAGACGCTGGTCGTCGAGCCGGGACGCCGGTGGGTGACCACCGAGCACATGATCGGCACCGACTACCCACCGACGACCAACGATCTGTCGCTCTACGACGAGGACGGCGCGACGCTGCTCACCCTGCTCATCGAGTACCCGGATGCGGCCACGCGCGACATGGTGCTCGCCACCGGGATGACGGACGGCATGGAGGCCGGCTACGCCCGCCTCGAGAACGAGGTGCTCGCGGGCTGAGGTCTCGGGCGTCAGGCGCCCGACCCGCGGCGCTCTCATCATCGGGGCGCGGCGGGTCGAGCGCCTGAACTCTGCGGGCTACCGGTGCGCCGCCCGCGCGGTGGCCACCGCGTCGGCGAAGCGGGCGGCATCCGAGCCGTCCTCGCGGACCTCGAAGACCGCGCCGTCGATGACGAGGAGCGGCACGTGGTCGACGACCTGCGTCGTGCCGGGCACGGTCTCGCCGAGCCAGGCGTCGTTCGAGGCCTGCGCGAGGAGCGCCGCGTCGGCCAGGGCGGGTCGGAGGTCGCGGCTCACCCCCGCCTCGCGGGCGTAGGCGAGCAGGTCGTCGTCCGTGGGTGCTCCCGCATCCGACACCTGGTTCTGCTGGATCAGCGCGTAGAGGGCGGGGATGGCGGCGGTGTCCTCCGCGGCGGCGAACAGCACGGCCGCGGCGCGCGTGGAGTAGTCGGTGTCGTCGCCGCGCTTGGCGCTGACGTAGGTCATGGGGTGCAGCGTGAGCGTGACCTCGCCGTCGTCGATCAGGGTGGTGAGGTCGTCGCCGATCGCCTCGTCGAGCAGCGCGCAGTGCGGGCACGACGGGTCGGTCCACAGCCAGATCTCCACCGGGCCCTCGCCCACCACGATCCCCGCGGCGGCTTCGGTCGTGTCGACGGTGATGGGCGCCGGCGTCGGTGCCTGCGCCGCCTGCGGGGTGCAGGCGACGGCGGCCGCGGCGAGCAGGGCGGTGGCGAGGATGCTGAGGGGACGTCGGGTGCGCACGGGCTCTTGCTTACGGGGTCTGCGTGCGCTTCGCACGAGCTTCGTGGATGTGGACGAGTCGCGGTCGTCGCCCCGCGCTGCGCGTTGTGCAGGGCCACAGACATTCATTGATCCGGCCGGTGCGGGTGGCGGATGGTAGGGTGATGTGTCGCCTTCGGGCGACTGCGTCGTCGACACGTCGCCGGGGATCTGACACCCGGGCCACGTCGCGAGCGGCGAACCGATGCGCGATACCGCGCCGTCGCCCACTCAGCGCCAAGAGGCGCGTCATCCGAAAGCTCTACATCCATGCCTACTTTCCTCGATCTCGGCGTGCCCGCGCCCCTGGCCCGTGTCCTCGCAGACGCCGGCAAGACCGAAGCGTTCCCCATCCAAGAGGGAACCCTCCCCGACTCGCTCGCCGGGCGCGACGTGCTCGGCCGCGGCCGCACCGGCAGCGGCAAGACCATCGCGTTCGCGCTGCCGCTCGTCACCCGCCTGACGGGCGTCGCGCGCACCCCCGGCCGCCCCACGGGCCTCGTGCTGGCACCGACCCGCGAACTCGCGACCCAGATCGCCGCCACCCTCACCCCGCTCGCGGATGAGGTGGGGCTGCGCGTCACGACCATCTTCGGCGGCGTGAGCCAGAAGCCGCAGGAGCAGGCGCTGCGCGCCGGCGTCGACATCGTCGTGGCCTGCCCCGGCCGTCTCGAAGACCTCATGAAGCAGGGCGTCATCCGTCTCGACCGCGTCCAGATCGCGGTGCTCGACGAGGCCGACCACATGGCGGACCTGGGCTTCCTGCCCGGTGTCACCCGCATCCTCGCGGCGACCGCGCCGGGCGGACAGCGCCTGCTGTTCAGCGCGACGCTGGACCGCGGCGTCGACAGCCTCGTGCGCCGCTTCCTGAAGAACGAGGTGCGCCACGAGGTCGACGAGTCGAGCGTTCCCGCCGCCGCCATGACCCACCGGGTCTTCCGCGTGGCCGACGACGACAAGAACGAGCTCGTCCGCACTCTCGCGTCGGGTCAGGGTCGCCGCATCCTCTTCACCCGCACCAAGCACCAAGCCAAGAAGCTGGCCAAGAAGCTCATCGCCGACGGCATCCCGTCGGTCGACCTGCACGGCAACCTGTCGCAGAATGCGCGTGAGCGCAACCTCGCCGCCTTCAGCGCCGCCCCCGAGGCCGGCGGTGTGCGCGTGCTCGTCGCGACCGACGTCGCCGCTCGCGGCGTGCACGTCGACAACGTCGAGCTGGTCGTCCACGTCGACCCGCCCGCCGAGCACAAGGCGTACCTGCACCGCTCGGGCCGTACCGCTCGCGCCGGTGCCGAGGGCACCGTCGTCACGGTCGTGCTGGATTCCCAGCGCCGCGACCTGGCCGACCTGCTGCGGAAGGCCGCGATCACGGCTCCGCTCGAGCCCGTCGACGCCACGCACGCGGCCGTCCGCGAACTCGTCGGCGAGCCGGCCCCCAAGGTGAAGGCCGCGCCCGTGGCGGCACCGGTCTCGGGTGGCTCGGGTCGTGGTCGTTCCGGCGCTGCCGGGGGATCGGGCCGTTCCGGCTCGGCCGCCGGCGGGCGCGGAGCGGGTCGCCCCGCATCCGGTTCTGGCCGTGGCGGTGACGCCGGTCGTGGTTCCGGCCGTGGCGCCGGCCGCGACAACGCCGGCCGCGACAACGCAGGCCGCGACGGTGGCCGTGGCGCCGGTTCGGGCCGCGACAACGCCGGCCGCGGCAAGCCCGTCCGTTCGGGCGACGCCCCGCGCGGCGGCGGCGTGCGCACCCAGGCCGGTTCCGGTCGTCCGGGTGAGCGCGGCCGCGAGGTCTCGCACACCGCGCCCCGCGGTGCGCAGTCGATCGGCGATTCGGTCAGCGAGCAGCAGCGCGCCTGGGCCGAGTCGATGGCCCGCTCGGGCGGTGCGGCTCCGGCCGCCGGCACCGACGGCACCCCGCGTCGTCGCGGTGGCCGCGGTCGCGCCAGCGCTCCCGCCGGCTCCCGCTGAGCTCCCGGATGCCGCGGCTCTGACCGCGGCATCCCCCGGGCGCACTCCGCCCGCGAACGCAGAAACGCCCCGCTTCGGCGGGGCGTTTCTCGTGCGGCGCGCAGCCGCGCGTGCGGTCAGGCGATCAGGCGCGCGCGAGGGCGTCCTCGAGCGCGACCCACGAGAGCATCGCGCACTTCACGCGGGCCGTGAACTTCGACACCCCCGAGAGGGCGGCGGCGTCGCCGAAGCGGTCTTCGTCGAGCGGGATGGTGCCGCGTGAGCGCAGCGCCTCGCGGAACCCCGCCACGAGCGCCCGTGCCTCGTCGGCAGAGAGCGGTCCGTCCTCGTCCACGCGGTCGTCGATCAGCGCGGCGAGCATGGAGGCGGAGGCCTGCGAGATCGAGCAGCCCGCGCCCGTCCACGTGACGTCGCGGATCGCGCCGTCGTCGGTCACCCGCACCCGCAGCTCGACCTCGTCGCCGCAGATCGGGTTGCGCTGGTGCGAGGTCGCCGAGCGGCCGTCGGGCTCGGCGAGCGGCGTGCCGTGCGGGTGCTTCGAGTGGTCGAGGATGAGCTCCTGGTACAGCCCGTCGAGCCCGCTCATGCGTCGACCCCGAAGTAGGCGCGCACGTCGCCCAGCGCGTCGATCAGCGCATCGACGTCGCTCTCGGTCGTGAAGACGGATGCCGAGGCGCGCACGGATGCGGTGAGCCCGAAACGGGCATGCAGCGGTTTGGCGCAGTGGTGGCCCACCCGCACCGCGATGCCCCGCGCATCCAGGAACTGGCCGACGTCGTGCGCGTGCACGCCCGCGACGTCGAACGCCGCGATCCCGACGCGGTCGACGCCCGACGCATCGCCCAGCAGTCGCACGCCGGGGATCTCGCGCAAGGCCGCCATCGTGCGGCGCTCGATCGCGCGCTCATGGTCGCGCACGGCGTCCATCCCGAGGGCGTCGAGGTAGCGCGCCGCGGCGGCGAGCCCGATCGTCTGCGACACCGGCTGCGTGCCGGCTTCGAACTTCTGTGGCGCCGGGAGGAACTCGGCCTCATCCTGCGTGACGGTCGTGACCATCGATCCGCCGGTGAGGAACACGGGCAGGGCGTCGAGGATCTCGCGGCGGCCGTAGAGCCCGCCGATACCGTAGGGGCCGAGCATCTTGTGCCCCGAGAACGCGGCGAGGTCGACGCCCAGGGCGGCGAAATCGACGGGCAGGTTCGGTACCGACTGGCAGGCATCGAGCACCGTCACGGCGCCGACCGCGCGCGCGAGCGCAACGAGCTCCGCCACCGGGTTGACGATGCCCAGCACGTTCGAGACGTGCGGGAACGCGACGACGCGGGTGCGCTCGCCGATCAGCGTCGCGGCGGCATCCAGATCGAGCGTGCCGTCGTCGTGCACGGGGATGTGGCGCAGCACGGCCCCGGTGCGCGCGGCGAGCTCCTGCCACGGGATGAGATTGGCGTGGTGCTCGATCTCGGTGACGACGATCTCGTCGCCCGCTCGGAGCGCGAGCGCAGCGCTCGCGGCGCCGCCGCGCCCCGCGGTGGCGTTGCCGATCGCGTACGCGACGAGGTTGAGCGACGCGGTCGCGCCGGCGGTCCAGACGAGGGTTTCCTCGTCGGCGCCCACGAAGCCGGCCACGGTCGCCCGGGCGTCCTCGTAGAGCTCGGTGGCCTCCGCGGCGAGCGTGTGCGCTCCGCGGTGGACGGCCGAGTTGGCGCGGAGGAGGAAGTCCACCTCGGCGTCCACGACCGCCCGCGGTTTCTGGCTGGTAGCGCCCGAGTCGAGGTACACGAGCGGTGCGTCGCCGATGGTCTGGGAGAGGATCGGGAAGTCCGCGCGCAGCGCGGCGGGGTCGAGCGGGGTGTCGGCGTTCGGGGAGCTCACCCCTCCAGGCTAGTTCCGCCCTGCGTCGGTGGACTCGTGTCGCGCGGACGCGCCTGTGCCGGGCGCGGGGCGTCGACGGGGTGACCGGCGCGTTCCTGGCCCGCGAACGGTCGGGAGCGGCGGCCGTAGATGAGCTCCGACGAGTCGAGCAACCAGGGCACGAGCGTGATCGTCACGCCGTGCACGAGCATGAGCTGGTTGGCGATGCGGCGGGCGCGGCGGTTGTGGAGGAACGACTCCCACCAGTGGCCGACGATGTACTGCGGCAGGTACACCGTCACCACGGCGGGTCCGTGCTTCTCGCGGTACTTCTCGATGAACGCGGTGATCGGCGCGACGTAGCTGCGGTACGGCGACTCGAGGATGAGCAGGGGCACCGGCATCCGATGCTCCTCCCACTCCTTCTGCACGGCGGCCGCGGACTCCTTGGTGACCGCGACGTGCAGGCCGATCGTCTTGTCGTGGCGCGCTGCCAGCGCGTAGTCGAGCGCCTTGGCGACGGGCTTCTGCAGGCGGCCGACGAGCACGAGCGCCACATCCCCGGAGGAGCCGAAGTGGGTCGTGTCGTCGAAGGTGATCTCGTGCTCGACGTCGCGGTAGTAGCGGCTGACGCCGAACATCAGCAGCGACAGCACGGGGATGGCGAGGAAGACCAGCCAGGCGCCGTGCGTGAACTTGGTGACCGTGACGATGAGGAACACCGCCGCGGTGAGGCCCGCGCCGAGCGAGTTGATGACCAGGCCCGAGACGATCTCGCGATGCTGCACGCGCGCCGACTGCTGGCGCCGCGCCTCGGGCGAGAGCTCCCGCATCCCGCGCAGCTGACGGCGCCAGTGGCGCACCATGCCGATCTGTCCGAGCGAGAACGACACGAAGACGCCGATGATGTAGAGCTGGATGAGGGTGGTGAGGTTGGCCTGCGACACCACCAGCACGACGATCGCGGCGACGCCCAGCAGGATCATGCCGTTCGAGAACACCAGGCGGTCGCCGCGCGTGTTCATCGACTTCGGCGCGTAGCCGTCGCGCGCGAGCACGGCGCCGAGCAGCGGGAAGCCGTTGAAGGCGGTGTTGGCGGCCAGCAGCAGCACGCACGCCGTCGCCGCCTGGATGAGGAAGAACGGGATCGAGTTCATCCCGAACGTGGCGGCGGCCACCTGCGCCATGAGGCTCGGCTGCGGCTGGGTGCAGTCGAAGCCGATGAGGTGGCAGGGGTTCTCGGCGTAGTGGACGCCCGAGACGAGGGCCAGGAGGGTCAGCCCCGAGAACAGCAGGATGGCGACCGCGCCCATGGCGACCAGGGTGCCCTGGGCGTTCTTGATCTTGGGGCGGCGGAACGCGGGCACGCCGTTGGAGACGGCCTCGACGCCGGTCAGCGCCGAGCAGCCGCTCGAGAACGCGCGGAGGATGAGCAGGATCACAGCCGCCTGGGTGAGGCTCTCGGCCTGCACGTCGAACTGGGCGCTCGAGGCCACCGGGGTGTCGCCGCCGATCCAGCGGACGATGCCGGTGACGATCATGATCGCGACCGAGCCGATGAAGATGTAGGTCGGCAGGGCGAACGCGCGCGACGCCTCGCGGACGCCGCGGAGGTTGACGATGACGATCAGGATGACGAAGCCGACGGCCAGCTCCACCCGCCACGGATTGAGGCCGGGCAGCGCCGAGATGATGTTGTCGACACCGGACGCGACCGACACCGCCACGGTGAGGATGTAGTCGACCAGCAGTGCCGAGGCGACGATCACGCCCGGAATCTCGCCCAGGTTCGTGCGCGCGACCTCGTAGTCGCCGCCGCCCGAGGGGTACGCCTTGATGAGCTGGCGGTACGACAGCACCACGACGACCAGCAGCAGGACGACGGCGCCGGCGATCCATGGGCTGAACGACAGGAACGACAGCCCGCCGATCAGCAGGATCATCAGCAGCTCCTGCGGCGCGTACGCCACCGACGACAGCGCGTCGGACGCGAAGATCGGCAGCGCCATGCGCTTCTTCAGCAGGTGTTCGTCGGCATCCGATGATGCCAGGGGATCCCCGATCAGGATGCGTTTCGCGATCGGGGACTCCGGCGCCGCGTCGGCGCTCTCGTTGGTCACGACGCGCGACACTACGCCTTGGGTGGCACGCTGCGCAATCCACCGCTCCGTGCGCGGCCCGACCGTCACTCAACCGTTGCCGTGTCCTACGATGAGCGGATGATTCTGCCCGACCGTCGCGCCGCTCTGGTTTTCCGGATCATCGCCGTCCTCCTGATGGCCTGGGGGATCGGGCGCGTCAGCGGGATCTTCGACGGACGCCCGAGCGGGGTGCAGTTCCTCTACTACACGGTGCTCAGCAACATGCTGTGCCTCGTGTGGATGGTGATCCTGGTCGTCCGGACGCTGCGCGACCTCCGCGCCGACGGCGCGCGGGGCTGGTCGACGCCGTCCCCGCGGTTCTCGGCCGCCGTCGCGTTCGCGATCACCGTGACGATGCTCATCTACCTGATCGTGCTGGTGCCCGAGGCGTTCACGCAGAACACCGGCTACACGCCGTTCACGCTGACCGACAACCTCATCCACATCATCACGCCGATCCTCGCGATCGTGGACTGGCTCGTGTTCGTGCCGCACGGACGCATCCGTGCGCTCGACCCGCTGCTGTGGGCGCTGCTGCCCTACGCCTACCTCGCGTTCGCGTTCGTGTACGGCGGCCTGGGCGGCACGTTCGGCGGCGGCACGCGCTACCCGTACCCATTCATGGATGTGGATCGCAACGGCGTGGACGGCGTCGTGCTGTGGATCGTCGGGCTCACCGTGGCGCTCGAGGTCGTCGCCTATCTGTATCTGGGCATCGACAAGGCCATCGCCGCGATCGATCGGCGGCTGCGGGCCGGGTCGGCCTCGACACCGCGCGGGTCGGTCTCAGCGCGGCGCTGACGCCGTCGCGGCTGATCAGCCCAGCCGCTCGGGTTCCGGTGGGCTGAGCGCCGCGATGACTCAGCGCAGCGCGCCCGACAGCGCAGTGGCGAGGATCGCGACGGCGCCCCCGCCCACCACGAGGCCCGTGATGATCCAGACGCGCGCCCCGTTCACTGCGGCGCCGTTCGAACGCATGGTGAGCGGAGCCGCCTGCGGCACGGGGGGCGCCGGCGTGCCGGCGGGGGTCACGTCGTCGACGGGCTCGATCGGCTGGGGCGGGCCGCTGGGCGACGCGGGTGCACCCGCCTCGGGTACGCGTCCGCCGAGTCGTGACCGCAGAGCCGAGACGAGCGCGAGCAGGCGCTGCCAGACGGCGGGGTCGGGCACGGCGAGCGGATGCGGCGCATAGAGGAACAGCCAACCGGGCGCGATTTCGACGTGGAATCCCAGGGTGCCGTCGTCGAGCAGTCCGCGCACCTCGTCGTCGAACAGCCATTGTGCCCACGCGTGCGCGCTCGCGTCGCTGTACAGCGTGAAACGGCCGTCGGCGCCGAGAGGAACGCCGGGCGCGGCGGGCAGCGTCGGAAGGGCGGAGCGGTGGGCCACGCGCTCGTTCTGGACGACGAGCGGCGGCGCTCCCTCCTCCAGTTGCAGCGCGGCGTACCCCCACGCCTGGGTGAACTGGTTGCCCATCGCGATCTCGGTGTAGAAGCTGTTGCCGATCTCGGTCAGGGGCGGCCCGGGGATACGGACGATGTTGACGGCGCGCTGGGTGAAACGAGGAGCGCCGTTGCGTTCACGGAACACGACGCCGGGCAGCGGCTGATCCGTCGCGAGGGCGTAGTACCGCCAGCCGTTCGCCTCGGCGAAGACCTGCACGATCTGGGCCTCGGAGTTCCAGCCCGGCACGGGCGCGGGGGGATGGTGGAGGGGCTCGTAGTTCACCGGAACGGTCACGGTGACATTCTGCCCCCGCGCCCTGGGCTCGCACCGCGGCCGTGAACGGCGCGGCGAGTGAACTCGGCGGGAAGGGCGGGGAGCGGTCGTCTGCGCAGCGCATTGCTCGTCTCGACCACCAACGCCGGCGCCGGATGCGGCAGCGGCACGGTCGCGTAGCCCCACGTGACGCTGATCAGGGAGAGATCGACAGTGAACGAGTAGGCGCTGTTGCCGATCTCCGTGGGCCCCGAGGCGATGCGCACGACGTCGCCCACTCGGTGCAGGTGACGCCTCGCGCCGGCCGCGTCCCGGAAGACGAGTCCGGTGAGCTCCGAGGTGCCGCCGGGAGAGTACTCCCAGCCGTTGGCCGCAGCCAAGGCCTGCACGGCCTGCGAGTCAGCGGACACCGTCAGGCCGAGTCCGTGGTCCCCGCACCCAGCCACTCCCGCGCGGCGATGACCAGGTTGTCGACACCGCGCTCGATCGTGGGGTGCAGCACCGGCGCGAAGAACGGCGAGTGGTTCGTGGGGATGTCGCGCTCGATCGTCCCCTCGGCCTCGGCGCGGGCGAAGAGCTCGGGATCGACTCCGCCCCAGAACCAGAAGACCAGCGGTGCGTTCGCCTCGCGGGCGAACCACGAGACGTCCTCGCTGCCGGTGAACATGCCGGGGTCGATCACGGCTGCCTCGCCGTACGCGCGACGGAACGCCGCCGAGACGCGCGCCGTGGCATCCACGTCGTTGATCGTGGGCGGCAGCGTGTGGTCGGTCACGATGGTGGGCGGCGTCTCGGCGCCCGACGCATCCGCCTCGGCCCTGATGACGCGCTCGACGCGTTCGAGCACACGCTCCCGCATCCGGTCGTCGGGGTAGCGGAGGCTCAGCTGCAGCGTCGCCTCGGCCGGGATGATGTTGTGCTTGAGGCCGGCGTGCACCGAGCCCACGGTGACGACGGCGACGTCGCGCGGGTCGACCTCGCGCGAGACGACCGTCTGCAGGCGCATGATCGTCGCCGCCGCCATGACGACGGGATCGATGGTGGCGTGCGGGCGCGAGCCGTGGCCGCCGCGGCCGTGCAGTGTCACAGTGAGTCCGTCGGATGCGGCCATCTGCGTGCCCGGGCGCACCCCGATGACGCCCGCGGGGAGCGGCGTCACGTGCTGGCCCAGCACGACGTCGGGGCGCGGGAAGCGGTCGAACACCCCGTCGGCGATCATCGCCTTCGACCCGGCGCCGAACTCCTCGGCGGGCTGGAAGACGGCGACGATCGTTCCCGACCAGTCGTCGGTGGATGCGGCGAGGCGCTCGAGTGCGCCCAGCAGGGCGGTGACGTGCATGTCGTGCCCGCACGCGTGCATGACGGGGACGTCGAGGCCGGCGGGGTCGACGCCGTGCGCGGTGCTGGCGTAGGCCAGGCCGGTGCGCTCCTCGACCGGCAGTCCGTCCATGTCGGCGCGCAGCCATACGACCGGGCCCTCGCCATTGCGCAGCGTCGCGACGACGCCGGTGCGGCCGATGCCCTCCTCGAACGGGATGCCGAGGCCCGCGAGCGTCGCGGTCACGACCCCTGCCGTGCGCGTCTCCTGGAACGACAGCTCGGGGTGACGGTGGAGGTCGATGTACAGCGCTTCGAGGTCGATGGCCATGCCCCGAGCCTACTGAGCCCCCTCCCACCCCGCCCTTGACGCCCTCTCACCCGGCGGCTGACGCCCCTCTCACCCGGTCGAGCGCACATCCGGTGCGCGAGCGCACATCCGGGACGATGTGCGCTCGGCGACGGGATGTGCGCTCGGCAAAGGGGGGCGGGACGCCGTAGCCGGGCGGGACCGGGCCGGGCGGGGGTGCCGCGGGGGCGGGCGGGGGTCAGTCGGCGAGGAGCCAGACGGCGGTGTCGGCGGGCAGGGTGCGGCCGTCGACGGGCTCGCTCGCGACCAGGATGCGGCCGGCGGGCAGCTCCACGGGGGCGCTGCCGACGTTGGCGATCACGGTCACGTCACCCGAGCGGAAGGCCAGCACGTCGTCGGCGAAGCCGTCGAGCCACGTGAACGGCGCGGAGCCGAGCAGGTGCGCGCGGCGCTCGGCGAGCAGCGTGCGGTACAGCGACAGGGTCGAGTCGGCATCGGCGGCCTCGACGTCGCGCGCGTGGTCGGCCCACTCGGCCGGCTGCGGCAGCCATGCGTCGCCGGTGGTGTTGAAACCGTACGCGGGAGCAGCGGCCTCCCACGGGATGGGCACGCGGCATCCGTCGCGGCCGTACTTCTCGTGGTTCGTGCGGAACCATGTCGGGTCCTGGCGGGCGTCATCCGGGATGTCGATGACCTCGGGCAGGCCGAGCTCCTCGCCCTGGTAGATGTACGCCGAACCGGGCAGGGCGAGCATGACGGTGGATGCGGCGCGGGCGCGCCGGAGGCCGAGCTCCGGGATGGGCTGCGCCGCGGAGTCCGGTCCGATGCCCTCGCCCTGCGGGCTGTCGGCGGTCAGCGCCAGGCGGGATGCGTGGCGGATGACGTCGTGGTTCGACAGCACCCAGGTCGCCGGGGCGCCCACAGCGGGGAACGCGCGCAGCGAGTCGGTGATGACGGTGCGGAGCGCGGCCGCATCCCATTCGGTCATGAGGTAAGGGAAGTTGAACGCCTGGTGCATCTCGTCGGGGCGCACCCACAGGGCGGTCTTGTCGGGCGTGGGCAGCCACGCCTCGGCGCACAGTGCGCGGTCGCCGTCGTACTCGGCGAGCACCTGGTGCCAGTCGCGGTAGATGTCGTGCACCCCGGGCTGACCCCAGTACGGTACGTCGTCGTCCTCGCCGCCCATCGAGTCGCCGTCGGCCGGCGGGGTGTAGTCCGGCAGGCCGTCCTTCTTGATCATGCCGTGGGCCACGTCGACCCGGAAGCCGTCGACGCCGCGGTCGAGCCAGAAGCGCAGCACGCCCCGGAAGTACTCCTGCACCTCGGGGTTGGTCCAGTCGAAGTCCGCCTGCGACGGGTCGAAGATGTGCAGGTACCACTGGCCCGGGGTGCCGTCGGCTTCGGTGATGCGCTCCCACATCCCGCCGCCGAAGACGGACTCCCAGTTGTTGGGCGGCAGCTCGCCGTTCTCGCCCTTGCCGTCGCGGAAGATGTAGCGCGCGCGCTCGGGGCTGCCGGGCGCGGCAGCCAGAGCCTGCTGGAACCAGACGTGCTGGTCGGAGGAGTGGTTGGGCACCAGGTCGACGATCACGCGGATGCCGAGGCCGTGGGCCTTCGCGAGCATCGCGTCGAAGTCGCCGAGGGTTCCGAACAGCGGGTCGACGTCGCAGTAGTCGGCCACGTCGTAGCCGGCGTCGTTCTGCGGCGACACCATGAACGGGCTCAGCCAGATGGCGTCCACGCCGAGGTCGGCGAGCGAGTCGAGCCGTGCCGTGATGCCGGGCAGGTCGCCGATGCCGTCACCGTTCGCATCCGCGAACGAGCGGGGATAGATCTGATAGATGACGGCGGTGCGCCACCACTCGGATCCGGGGGCGGTCACAAGAGTCGAGGCGTCGTGCGTCGAGGTCATGACGACGATGCTACCCGGCAAATCGTATCGATTCGACAGCCGGGTTTCCCGCGGGTGTCGCCGAGCGAGCATCCGTTCGGCGAATGAGCACCCGAACGGATGCGCTGTGGCGGAATGGGTGCTCACTGGGCGGGGAGGGGACGCCCGCGCGGGCGACTAAAATCGATGGGTGACCCCCACTGATTCCGCCGCGCTCGCGCGCGCCGAAGAGCTCATCGCCGTGATCCCCGACTACCCGGAGCCCGGTGTGCTGTTCCGCGACATCGCTCCTCTGCTGGCGGATGCCGCGGGCCTGCGCGCCGTCGTCGACGCGATGCTGGAGCCGTTCGCGGGCACGTACGACGTCGTCGCCGGCATCGAGGCGCGTGGATTCCTGCTGGCCGGGGCGGCTGCGATCGCCGCGGGCGTCGGGCTGGTCCCCATCCGCAAGGCCGGAAAGCTCCCGCGGCCCGCCGCCGCGGTCGATTACGCGCTCGAGTACGGCACCGCCACGATCGAGATGCACGACGACATCCCCGCCGGCACGCGCGTGCTGCTGCTCGACGACGTGCTCGCCACCGGCGGCACGATCGCCGCCGCCCGCGACCTCGTCGAGCGCATCGGCGGTGTCGTCGCCGGTGTCGCCGTGCTCATGGAGCTCGACGCCCTGGGCGGCCGCGCCGTCGCCGGTCACGACGACCTGCACGCCGTCTTCCACGCCTGAGCCGCGGGATGGAGTGACGCGCGGCGCCGGGCCGGGTAAATGAGAACCGATCTCGGATGGTTGTGGATGAGGCGGGCGTAGCCTGGCGGATGCGCGCTGGATCCATACGCGCGCATGATCCACCCAGGAGGTCGTTCCATGTCCACCACCGCGCTCGCCGCTGTCCTCACCGGAGTCGATGAGGATTTCGTCTTCGAAGACGTCGTGCTGCAGGATCCTCATCCCGATGAGCTGCTGGTGCGCATCGTCGCCGCCGGCCTCTGCCACACCGACCTGGCCGTGCAGCACGGCCACATCCCGAGCGCCTTCCCCCGCGTCCTCGGCCACGAGGGCGCGGGCATCGTCGAGCGCGTCGGTGCCGACGTGACGGGCTTCGCCGAGGGCGACCACGTCGCGGTGTCGTTCGCATCGTGCGGTCGATGCGAGAACTGTCTCGACGGTCGGCCCGCCTACTGCCTGCAGTTCATGGTGTTGAACGTCGCCGGCGTGCGCGCGGACGGCACGGGCACCATGGCGCTCCCCGACGGCGGCGAGGTCGTCGGCAGCTTCTTCGGTCAGTCCTCGTTCGCGACCCACGCTCTGGTCGCCGCCCGCAACGCGGTCAAGATCGACGCCGATGTGCCGCTCGAGATCGTCGGACCGCTCGGATGCGGGTTCCAGACCGGCGCCGGCACCGTGCTCAACTCGCTGGGCGTCGGAGCGGGCGACAGCATCGTCGTCGCCGGCACCGGCGCGGTCGGTCTCGCGGGGATCATGGCGGCCAAGGCCGCCGGCGCCACGACGATCGTCGCCGTGGACGTGCTGCCCGAGCGTCTCGAGGTCGCGAAGCGCCTGGGCGCCACGCACCTCGTCGACGGCAAGGCGGATGACGTCGTCGACCAGATCAAAGCGGCGACGGGCGGGGTCGGCGCGCCGTACTCGCTCGACACCACCGCCGTCCCGGCCGTGATCAACAACCTCGCCGCGGCGTCCCGCTTCGGCGCGACGATCGCGACCGTCGGCGTGCCCAAGCCCGACGCCGTCGTGCCCGCCGGACTCTTCTCCGGCTCCGGGGTGACCCTCGTCGGCGCCATCGAAGGAGACGCGGTGCCGCAGACCTTCATCCCCAAGCTGCTGGCGATGTACAAGGCGGGCGAGTTCCCGTTCGACTCGCTCGTCACCACGTACCCGTTCGACCAGATCGAGAAGGCGATCGCCGACACGCAGTCGGGAGCGGCCGTCAAGGCCGTGCTCGTCATGCCCTGACCGACGCGCTGGCCCTGCCGGGGCGCCTGCCGGGCGCAGGCCCTGGTCCCGGCAGTCGCCTCTCGCGAAACGTCCCCTCTCCCGATGCTCGGGGGAGGGGGCGTCGTCGATCCGGCCGCGGCCGGAGGGGGCGGGCGTCCGGTCAGTTCGACGGTGCCGAGACGATCGACGGTGCGGAGTCGGCGGGTGCCTGCGGTGCGGGCACGACGGGCGCCTCCGGGGCCGGCGCGGGCGGCGGCGCGACCTCGGGGACCGACGGCACCGACGGAACCGTGTCGTCCGCGTCGAGCTGCTGCGGTTCGGGTGCCGAGACGATGGACACGTGGTCGTCGTGCAGACGCACCAGCACGCCGTCGGCGTCGAGCGCGGCGCTCTCGCGGCCCGTGATGGCGCCGCCGGGGAGCACCTGGCCATCGGAGGTGCGCAGCTCCATCGCCTGAGCGGCGACGGTCGCGCCGCCGGCCAGGATGCCCGCGCCGAGCACGCCGCCGACGCCGTAGGTCAGCCACTTCTTCTTGTCCATCGTGTCTCCTCTGGGGGATCGGGGCAGGCTCCGGGTGGTGCCTCGACATCCACTCTCGGGGGCGGGTCTAAACCGACTCGAAACCTTCGGTGAGGAGTCTCTTAGACAGGTCGTGCTCGGTCGGATGGCGATCCGTCGACGGGCGGCCCAGGGGATCGGCGATCTCGCCGCGCGCGACCACGCGTCGCGCGGCGCGGATGAGCGACAGCGCGGTGTCTTCGTCGCCCGCATCGACCGTGGTGACGGCGTGTCCGAGCAGGTGGATCGCGGTGAGCGCGTGCACGCGCGGCCCGTGCTCCTCGGCGTGGAAGGCCCGCGCGAGCTCGATGAGTCGGTGCGCCGATGCGGGGTCGGATGTGAGCGACGCGCTGGCGAGGGCGTGACCGAGGAACGCCGCCGCATCCTGGTCGGGGTCGCCGATGCCCGCCGTGTCGAGGTCGATGAGCCCGCTGACCTCGCCCGCGTCGTCGAGGAACAGCTGGCCGATGTGGAGGTCGCCGTGAACGACGCTCCCCGCACGACTCCCCGCGGCCGTGTCCGCGCCGGCGGCCGAATTCTGCGTGCGGTCCGCCGCGGAGGCGACACCCGCCGTGACCGCGGACGCGAGCGCGGCGAGGGATGCGGCCTGCGCGGGCAGCGCGATCGACAGCCGGCGGAGGTACCAGTCGGCGCGTGCGTCGACGCCCGCGGCGGCCCGGAGCGCGAGGGGGGATTCCGCGAGCCGCCCCCGGAGGCGCCGGACGCTCGCGGCGAGCACGGACGGCTCCCATCGGCCGGCCGTGGCGGGAGTTCCCTCCGCCGCGTCGAGGACGAGCAGCCCTTCCGGCGACCAGCACCGGACGGCCGGCACGGGGAGCCCGCCCCGCCGCGCCGCCGTGTGGCGCTCGACGATGCGGGCCGCCTTGGCGGGCGGCACCACCTTCGCCCAGAGCGTGCCGTCGTGGGTCGGCACCCGCAGCACCGCGCGGCGTCCGGGGCGATACGAGACCATCTCGGGGGCGGCCACGACATCGACGCCGGCGCGCGTGAGCAGATCGGTGACGGCGCCGCGGAAAGCGACGGCGGCCAGCGCGGGCAGGTGCGGGTCGGCCGGGTGCTCCCACACCCGGACGCCGTCCTCGCGCACGGCCCCCGTCTCGGCCGCGACCGGGAGGTGCGAGTCGTCGACATAGGCGATGAAGGAGCGCCCACCGACGGGGCTCACCGTGAAACCGGTGACCGTGCCGTCGCCCAGCGGTGCCCGGCTGCGGGCGCTGACGGGTGCGTCGTCGACGACCTCGCGAAGCACGCGCTCTGCGTCGACGAAGGGGGTCACGGGCACCGTCCCATCCCAGCACGCGCGCGGCGAGGCAGGGGTGAGACATCTCTTAGAAAGGGCGGGGAGCATCCGCGCGCATTGAATACTGAACGGGTGTCCGAGCCCGAGAACCCGCTGCGTCGCCGCCGACGCGCGCTGTCGGTGCGCACCCGCATCATGCTCGTGATCACGCTCGTCGCCGCGCTCGGGATGGCGTCGGTCGGGGTGGTCGTCTACGCCGTCGAGCGCGGCCGCATCCTCGGACAACTCGACGAACGTCTCGCCGACAACCTGCTCACCGCGCGCTACATCGTGGCCGCGGGCGACCCGTCCGCGCAGGAGCAGACGGCCTGGCCGACCTCGCGCGACGCGCTCTACGCGGTCGTGCAGCGCATGAGCCCCGACGACAACACGGGTGCGCTGGGCATCGTCAACGGCGAGCCGGCGCTCGCGCCCGGGGTGCCGCTCGACGTCGACCTCACCTCGGCCCCCGGCTTCGTCGACCACGTCGTGGCGCGTGCCCAGAGCGACCAGGCGCGCACCGGTCTCTATGCCGAAGAGGGGGTGCAGTGGCGGTACCTGGTCGTGCCGATCGCGGTCGAGACCGACCCCGCCGCCGAACCGGTGGTCTACACGATGGCCTACGACGTGGGCGCCGAGCTGTCCGAGATCGACGGGGCGGCGCAGGCCTACCTCCTCACCGCGGGCATCGCCGTGCTGCTGATCGCCGCGGCCGGGGGCATCGTCGCGACGCGTCTGCTGCGCCCCCTCCGGCGGATGAATGCGACGGCCGCGCGGGTGTCGGCGCAGTCGCTCGACGAGCGGCTCCCCGTCGACGGTCGTGACGACGTCTCCGAGCTGGCCGTGACGATGAACGGCATGCTCGACCGATTGGATGCCGCATGGGCGTCGCAGCGCGAGCTGCTTAGCGACGTCGGGCACGAGCTGAAGACGCCGATCACGATCGTGCGCGGGTACGTCGAGGTGATGGACGCGCACGACCCCGCCGACGTGGACGAGACCCGTGACCTTGCGGTCGACGAGCTGCAGCGGATGGGGCGCCTCGTGCAGGACCTCGCCGCATCCGCGTCGTTGCAGGGTCCGGCGGCGCTCGCGCTGCGCGAGGTGGATGCGGCCGAGCTGCTCCACACGATCATCCGCAAGGCGGCGGGCATCGAGGGGGCCACCGTCGCACCGGGCGACATCGCCGCGGCGCGCATCGTGGTGGACCCGGGTCGCATCACCCAGGCGGCGCTGCAGCTCGCGCAGAACGCGGTCACCCATGGCGGCGGTTCGATCGTCATGGGGAGCCGACGGGTTCCGGCCGGCATCGAGATCTGGGTGCGCGATCACGGGCCGGGCGTGCCCGACGCGCAGAAGAAGGACGTGTTCGAGCGCTTCCACCGGGGCGGCGCCTCGCAGCCGGGCAGCGGGCTCGGCCTCAACATCGTGCGTGTCATCGCGCGCGCGCACGGCGGCGACGTCGTCGTCGTCGACGCGCCCGGTGGCGGCGCGCTGTTCCTGATCACCCTGCCGACGCGTCCCGCCGACGCCCGCACCGAGGAGCTCGCATGGCTTCGATCCTGATCGCCGACGACGAGTCCCGCATCTCGGGCTTCATCGACAAGGGGCTGCGCGCGGCGGGCTTCGCGACGCGGGTGGCGACGACGGGACCGGACGCCCTCCACCTGGCGCTCACCGGTGAGTTCGACCTGCTGGTGCTCGACATCAACCTGCCGGGAATGGACGGATTCGAGGTGCTGGAGCAGATCCGCGGATCCGGTTCGCGGCTGCCCGTCATCATGCTCACCGCGCGCGTGGAGCTCGAGGACACCGTGGCCGGGCTCGAGCGCGGCGCCGATGACTATCTCGGCAAGCCGTTCCGCTTCGACGAGCTGGTGGCGCGCATCCGGCTGCGGATGGTGCGCGACGACGCGGGGTCGTCGAGCGAGCTGTCCCATCGCGACCTGCGGCTCGACATCCGCACACGTCGTGTGCACGTCGGGGAGCGTTCGGTCGAGCTGTCGGCCCGGGAGTTCGCCCTAGCCGAGGAGTTCGTCCGGCATCCCGGACACGTGCTCAGCCGTGAGCAGCTCCTGAGCCGGGTGTGGGGTTTCGACTTCGACCCGGGATCCAACGTCGTGGACGTCTACGTGGGGTACCTGCGGCAGAAGCTGGGGCCCGGTCGCATCGAGACCGTCCGCGGCATGGGCTATCGACTGGCGTGACTAAGCCCGCTCTCACGGGCTAAGAACGCTCTCACGACCGGCTGCGGGCCGCTTTAGGCGCCCGGTCGATCGTGGGGTCATGAACACATCGACCCGACCGATCGCCGAGGCGTCCGACGCGGCGACGAGCGAGCGCTCGTCGGCGGACCGTGAGCCCGTGCAGCCTCCGATGGGCGGCCCGACCGGGACGACGGCCCCGGCGCCCCGCCGCCGCCGTCCCGCCGGACGCACGGTCGTCGTCGCGCTGGTGGTTCTGGCGGCGGCGGTCGCCGCGGCGCTCGCGACCTCGTCGTGGCCCGTGCCGCAGCAGGTCGTGTGCGTCGTGTTCGCGGCGGCGACGGCCACGTGGATGCTGTCGCGTCTGGACGACACGCTCGTCGCTCTCCTCGCCGCGCTCGCTCTCGTCGTCGCGGGGGTGATGCCCTCGGCCGACCTCTTCGCCTCGCTCGGGGACAGCACCGTGTGGCTGCTGATCGGTGCCTGCATGCTTGCTGCGGGACTCGCGGCATCCGGGATCGTCGAGCGCCTCGCCGCGCGCCTGGTCGGCGGGGCGCGGAGCGTGCGGGGGCTCGCCCACCGCACGACCCTCGCCCTGTGCATGACCGCGTTCGCCGTGCCGGCGACGAGCGGCCGCGCCGCGCTCGCGTTGCCGCTGTTCCGGGTGCTGGGCGCGGCGCTCCCGACGCCGACGCTGCAGCGCGGGTTCTCCTTGCTCTTTCCGGCCGTCGTGCTGCTCTCGGCCTTCGCGTCGATCCTCGGGGCCGGCGCGCACGTGATCGCCGCCGAGCTGATCCACGCCGCCACCGGGGTGCGCATCTCGTTCCTGCTCTGGCTGGCGTGCGGGGTGCCGGTCGCGTTCGTCACCGCGCACATCGCGGCCGAGGTCGTGCTGTCGGTCGTGTTCTCCCGCGCCGACCGTCGGGCCGACGTCGCGCCGATCGTCCGCGCCGTGGCCGCAGCGTCTCCGAGAGGGCGCATGACGGCGGGTGAGTGGCGGGCGCTCGGCCTGCTGCTCGCGGTCGTCGCCGGATGGCTGACCGAGCCGTTCCACTCGCTGCCGCCGGCGGTGGTGGCGCTGATCGGAGCGGTCGTCGCGGTCGCGCCGGGCATCGGGGTGGCGACTCCTCAGGCGGCACTCGCGCAGGTGCCGTGGTCGTTGCTGCTGTTCCTCGCGGCGACGCTCGCGATCGGGTCGGCCGTCATCGAGACCGGCACGGCGGATGCGCTCGCCGACGTCCTGCTGACGCCGTTGGCCGCGGCGGCACCCGTGGTCGCGCTCCTCGCGATCATCGCGTTCTCGGCGTTCGCGCACCTGCTCATTCAGTCGCGGTCGGCTCGTTCGAGCGTGCTCGTGCCGATCGTGCTCGCCGTCGCTCCGGCCGCCGGGCTCGACCCCGCCTCTGCCGCGCTCGCCTCGACCGCGGCCGCCGGCTTCTGCCTCACCCTCACCTCGTCGGCCAAACCCGTCGCGATGTTCTCGGACGTGGACGGGGTCGCGACGTTCTCCCGCGGGCAGCTCGCCGCGTTCTCGCTCGTGCTCGCCCCCTACGTCATCGGTGCAGTGCTGGTCGCTGCCGTCTTCTGGTGGCCGCTGCTCGGCATCCCCGTCACCTGACACCGGCCCGAACCGCCCCCGTCCCCAGTTCCGCCCGAACGCTTGGCTCCACCCCATCCCCATCCCCATCCCCATCCGTAGCTCTGCCCCGAACGCCCCGCTCCACCCCATCCCCAACCCCATCCCCCATCCCCATCCCCCGGAGGAAGATCATGTTCGTTCCCCACGTCCCGTTGCGCATCCTCATCGCTCCCAGTGGTTTCAAGGAGTCCCTCGGCGCCGACTCCGTTGCGAACGCCGTCAGCGAGGGTGTGCGGCGCGTCCTGCCCGACGCGCGCATCGACCTGCTGCCCCTCGTCGACGGCGGCGAGGGAACCGCCGCGGCGCTCGCCGCTGCGACCGGCGGGCGCCTCGAGCATCGCCGGGTGACGGGTCCTGTCGGCGATGTCGTCGACAGCCACTTCGCGATGCTCGGTGACGGCACCACCGCGGTGGTGGAGATGGCCGCCGCGGCCGGGCTCCGCCTCGTCCCGCGCCACGCCCGGAATCCGCTGCGCACCACGACGCGCGGCGTCGGCGAGCTCATCCGGAGCGCACTGGATGCCGGCGCGCGCCGGATCCTCGTCGGATGCGGCGACAGTGGCACGTCGGACGGTGGTGCGGGTGCGCTCGCGGCGCTCGGGGCGCGGCTGCTCGATGCGTCGGGGGCCGAGGTGTCCGACGGGGCGAAGGCGTTGCGGCACGTGGACCGGCTGGACGCATCCGGCCTCGACCCGCGCCTCGCGGAGGTGCAGATCGATGTGGCCTGCAACCCGTCGAACGTGCTCACCGGCCCCCGCGGGGTGGCTCGCGTCTTCGGTCCTCAGAAGGGGGCGTCGCCGCGCCAGGTCGACGTGCTCGCGAAGAACCTCAAGCATTGGTCGCGCCTTCTCGAGCGTGATCTGGCACCCGGCCGTGACGATCTGCGCCGTGGTCCCGGCACCGGCGCGTCGGGAGGCCTCGGAGCGGGACTCGCCGCGATCGGCGGGCGGCTGCGTCCGCGCTTCGACGTGCTGCTCGACTCCGTGGATCTGGATGCGGCCATCGCCGCCGCCGATCTGGTGATCACCGCCGAGGGGTCCATCGACGGGCAGACGCCGAACGGCAAGGTCCCCGCCGAGGTGGCCCGGCGCGCGAAGCTGCGGGGACGTCCCGTGCTCGCCCTGGCGGGAACGGTAGGCGCCGATGCGGACGCGGCCTACGGGGCAGGGATCGACGCGGTGCAGTGCATCCTGCCGAGGCCCGTCGCCCTCGAGGAGGCGTTCGAGCGCGGTGCGGAGTTCGTCGCCGACGGCACCGAACGCGCCGTGCGGACACTCATGATCGGCATGTCGCTCACCGCGCACGCCGCAGCGTGAGGCGAGCGGGCGGGGCGCGTCACCTCCCGCCCGCGGCCCTCACCCGCCCGCGCACGTGTGCACCCCGCGCACCACGCACCGTGCCCGCGTACCTCGCGAGCCGTCCGTGCCCTCCGGCCTCCGCACCCCGTGCCCTCCGGCCTCCGCACCTCGTGCCCTCCGGCCTCCGCACCTCGTGCCCTCCGGCCTCCGCACCTCGTGCCCTCCGGGCCGAGCGCACCCGCACCCTCCGCGCCTCGCGCACCCGCACCCTCCGCGCCTCGCGCACCCGCACCCTCCGCGCCTCGCGCACCGGCATTCTCCGCGCCCCGCGCCTGCTTATCCGCGCGCTCCGCACCTGCGCATCGCCCCCGCATATGCCGCGCTTAATCGGCGCTCCGCGTGTATCCCGGGCGCACCCGTGTACGGTCGCCATCTCGGACGTACCGCCCGTGTTCGTGTTTAGAAGGGTGGTGGGTGTGCGGGGTTGTCGTTGATGTCGGGGGTGAAGTGGACGGTGGGTGGGGGTGGTTCGTCGATGT
>NZ_JBFBHG010000036.1:0-23645 GCF_040685095.1 Microbacterium sp. NPDC089189 | reverse complement strand
CCGCGAGACAGCACTTTCGCGCCGAGACGGTGGGTTTAACCCGCTGTCTCGGCGCCGGAGTGCTGTCTCGCGGGTCTAGGGCACGGGCGGGGCGGGGTCAGAAGACGCGGATGGCGATGTCGGCGGGCTGCGCCAGCAGGTCGGAGATCTCGTCGTCGAGGCGGACGACGGTGACCGAGAGGCCGGCCATGTCGAGGGACGTGCAGTACTCCCCGACGTAGCTGCGCTCGATGGCCGCATCGCGCCCGACGAGCAGCTCGTGAGCGATGCCGTAGGCCAGGTAGAGCTCGCTGATCGGCGTCCCGCCCAGCCCGTTGATCATGAGCGCCAGCCGATCTCCGGCGACCGAGCCGAGATCGCTCACGACCGCCTCCACCAGCGCCGTGACCATCTCGCTCGCCGTGCCGATCTCGACGCGCTCGCGCCCGGGCTCGCCGTGGATGCCGACGCCGAACTCGATCTTGTCGGCCTCGAGCTCGAACAGCGGCGAGCCCTTGGCCGGCGGCGTGCAGGCGGTGAGCGCCAGGCCCATCGTGCGCGTGGCGGCGTTGACCTTCTCGCCGATCCGGACGAGCTCGTCGAGACCCGCCCCGGCCTCCGCCGCCGCCCCCACCGCCTTCATGACGAAGAAGTTGCCGGCCACGCCTCGCCGCCCGACCGTGTACAGCGAATCCTGCACGGCGACGTCGTCATCGACGAACAGGATGCGCACGTCGATCCCCTCGGCGATGCCCAGCTCCTGCGCCATCTCGAACGCCATCCGGTCGCCCGTGTAGTTGTTCACGATCAGCAGCACGCCCTTGGCCGACGCGAGACGCTTGATCGTCTCGATCACGTACTCCACCGGGGGCGCGGCGAACACATCGCCCGGGCACGCGGCCGTGAGCATGCCTGGGCCGACGGTCATGACGTGCGCGGGCTCATGCCCGGAACCCGAGCCCTGGATCACGGTCACCCGATCGTCGCTGGGCGCATCGGTGCGATGGATGAGGTTGTACTCGGGCACGTAGCGCAGCGTGTCGGGATTGGCCAGCGCCAGCCCCCGCAGCATCTGCGGAACGAAGTCCTGGGGGTCGTCGATGAGCTTCTTCATGATGCGCCGTCTTCCTTCTCGTGATCGGAGCGCGGGACGTCGGCCCGCGCCGGGGGGCCGCTCCGCGGCCAGTCGTCCGCGAGTCGCCCCGCGATCACGGCCAGCGCGACCGCTCCGGCGTCGGGCGAGCCGATGCTGCGCTCTCCGCTGTAGCTGGCCCGTCCTCGACGCGCCTGCAGCGCGCTGGTCGCATCCGCCGCCGTGCGCATCGCATGGGCGAGGACGGCGGGGTCGGTCTCGCCCGCGTCCGCCGCGGTCTCGAGGGCGTCGGTCGCCGGGATCAGCGCGTCGAGCAGGGTCTTGTCGCCGAGCTGCGCCTTGCCGCGCGCCTGGATCCCCTCGGCCGCGGAACGCAGCAGCGCCACGACGGCGGCCGGATCGATCCGGTCCGCGTCCCGCACCGACAGGGAGGCGCGCAAGAACCCGGTGCCCCAGATCGGCCCGGACGTGCCGCCCACGCGGCTCGAGATCGTCATCGCCGCCGCCTGGAGCAGCGCGGCTGCGGTGTCGTCGGGGTACCCGTCGACCTCCGCGACGACGCGCTCGAAACCGCGCGCGAGCGAGTACCCGAAATCGCCGTCGCCGACGACGGCGTCGAGCTCGCCGAAATAGTCCTCGTTCTCGACCGCGGTCACCGCGATCGAGCGCACCACGAATCGGACGGTCTCCACCGAACTGCGCGTCACGATCTCTCCCCCTCCTGAGCGGTGCGCGCTCTGCGCACCGCATCCACGTCGTCCAACACGACCTCTCGTCCGGGTCGTGCGGCACCCGTACCCGCGAGCACGCGCGCCGGCTCCTCCGCGTCGCCGAGGCTGCTCAGCACGAGCGCCGCGCCGTCGAAGTCCTCCTCCGCCGTGTACGCGCTGACGGTGACGATGGTCGCGATGCCCGCGGCGCGCGCGGCGCGCAGACCGATCGCGCTGTCCTCCACGACCACCGCGTCCTCGGCGGGGACGCCGAGTTCGGTCAGGGCGTGCAGGTAGATGTCGGGGGCGGGTTTCTTGTGCGCGACCACATCCCCCGCGAACACGGCGAACCGCGCGGCCAGATCGGCGCCGACGGCACGGCGCAGCACGGCGCGCACCGACGGCTCGGCGGATGTCGACGCGACGGCGAGCCGCCAGCCGGCGGCGGCGGCCTGTTCCGCCAGCCGCGCGACACCCGGTCGAGGGTCGATCCGCCCCGCGTCGATCTCGCGGGTGTAGATCTCGGTCTTCCGGCGGTGCAGGGCGGCGATGAGGTCGTCGAGCTCGCCGTCGCTGCGCGGGAAGCCGGGCCACCGCGCGGCGAGCGCGGGGGTGAACTCCGCCCGCATCCGCTCCTTGCCGCCGCCGATGCGCACCCGCTCGCCGTACTCGGCGACCGTCCACACCACGGGCACGCCGAACTCGTGGAACGCCTGATTGAACGCGGGCAGGTGACCGGACATCTCGGTGTCGGCGAGCACGCCGTCGCAGTCGAAGATCAGGGCGGGCATGGTCACCGCGCCTTTCCGGCGCTGCCGAAGGTCTCGGCGAACCCGACGACCAGCGCGACGACGTCGTCTCGGGTGCTGCGGAACAGCGACGGCGGATCCCACCTGCTCTGCGCCCGGGCGCCTTCGAGGAAAGCGAGCTCGCTCTGCATGAAGCGCTCTTTGAGCGCCGTCGAGATGTTGACCTTCGCGCATCCGCGCGCGATCAGATCCTGGAACTGCGCATCGCTGAGTCCGCTGCCGCCGTGGAGGGCGATCGGCACGGGGTGCGCCGCGACGATCTGGCTGATGCGCTCACCGTCGAGCACCGGGGCGACCGTGTAACTCCCGTGCGCGTTGCCGATCGCGGGCGCGAACACGTCGACGCCGGTCTCACGGAGGAAGCCGAGCTGCACCTCCAGGCTCTGCCGGACGGACTCCTCGTCGGAGCCGTGGTCGTCCTCGACGCCGGTGATCGACTCGATCTCGCCCTCGACGTGCGCGCCGTAGCGACGGGCCTCGGCCACCACCTCGATCGTCTGGCGCTGGTTCTCGGCCACCGGGAGCTCCGACGCGTCGAACAGCACCGAGTTCCACCCGTTCTCGAGGCACGTCGTGATCACGGCACGGTCGGGGCAGTGGTCCAGGTGCAACGCGACGGGGACGGGGATGTCGCGGGTGAGCTCTCGCCACATCGCCGCGATGAGCCCCGCGCCCATGCTGCGCACCGTCTTCACCGAGGTCTGCACGATGACGGGCGAGGACGCGGCGACCGCGCCGGCGAGCACCGCCTCGAGCGTGAGGTCGTTGAAGACGTTGATCGCCGGCACGCCGTAGCGCTCGGCGAACGAACGGTCGACGATCTCCTTCAGGGACTGGACGGGCATCGGCGCTCTCCTTCGTCAGTGGGTGGCCGGGTGCGGCTCGGCGGCGCGCAGCCGCCCGGACTCGGTGCGGTAGCGGTCGAACGCCCGCAGCCGCTCGGCGGCGGCCGCGGGATCGGTGCGGTAGTCGTCGTAGGCGGCCAGGATCCGCTCCTGGTGCCGTCGGAGCCCCTCGCGCGTCTCGATGAACGGCAGCACGTGGAGCAGATCGTGCTCGATCGCGTGCCGCACGTGCTCGGCGAGTTCCACCGGGTCCATCCCGCCCTCGTACAGCCGCTGCTGCGCGGCGACGAAGCCGGGGTCGTCGCGGAAGCTCGATCCGTCGGCCAGGTCGTCCGGGCGGCGCTCCAGCGCATGCGCGATGTCGGTGCGGACGCTCGCGGGGCAGAGCACCGAGACGCCGATGCCGTGCGCGCCGAGCGAGAGCGCATAGCTCTCCATGAGAGTGATCACCGCGGCCTTGGATGCGGCGTAGATGCCGGCGACCGGGCTGCCTTCGAAGCCGGCCATGGAGGCCACCGAGACGATGTGCCCGCCGCGGCCCGCGCGGATCATCCGCGGCAGGACGGTCTGGATGCCGTTGACGACGCCGCCGAGGTTCACCCCGAGAACCCAGTCGAAGTCGGCGTACGTCGCGGCGTCCAACGGGCCGAAGCCGTTGACCCCCGCCGTGTTGAAGAGCAGCGAGACGGTGTCGGCGAAGTGCGCCTCGATCTCGTCCACCGCGCGCACCCAGGCGTCTCGGTCTCGGATGTCGAGGGGCACGGCGTAGACGTCGATGCCCTCGTCGGCGAGCCGCGCCGCTGCCTCGTCGAGCGCGTCACGGCGCACGTCGATGATCGCGATCCGGCACCCCAGGCGTCCGAACACCTGCGCTTGACCGAACCCCACGCCCGATGCTCCGCCGGTGATGACGGCGACCCTGCCCTCGAAATCCTGCACGCGATCCTCCTCCGGACGGGTCGGCTCCGACCCTCGGGTCTGCGTCGACCCGCGCAGCCGTCGCGGCCGCTCACCTCAGCGTGCCCCACGGTCTCCGGCGCACGTGGTCTCACTGTGAGACGAGCACCCGCGGCCCGGATGCGGCGTCTCACGGTGAGACCTGTTCGCCCGAGCGGGGGCGGTTACGGTGACGACAGGTGCTTCGAGGAGGAGGAACCCATGTCCACGACGAGTTCGACGCCCATCCAGTACGACACCGATCTCGGCCTGCCCGTCGTCGACGAGGCGGCATTCCGCAACGTCGTCGGGCACTTCGCCTCGGGGGTGACGGTGATCACGACGGCAGACGGGGACGCCCTCTTCGGCACCACGGTCTCGGCGGTGTCGTCGCTGTCCACCGAACCGCCCATGATGCTGATCTGCCTCAACCGTTCGAGCGTCACCCACGACGCGGTCGCCCGCACCGGGCGCTATGCGATCAACATCCTCTCGGCGGCGCAGGGCGAGACCGCCCGCGCGTTCGCGCGCAAGGGCGAGGACAAGTTCGCCGGCGTGCCCCACACGATCGGGGCGCACGGGCTGCCCCTGCTGACCGGCGCGCTCGCTCGCATCGAGTGCGTCGTCGCCGAGACCGCCGTCGGCGGCACGCACACGATCTTCCTCGGCCGGGTCGTCGGCGCGGAGGCGGGCGACGGCGAGCCCCTCGCCTACTATCGCGGCCGCTTCGGCCAGCTCGAACACGCTCTCGAGAACGCGGCCTACGACGGAGCCCGGCGCTGGGTGCTCGACCGTCGCACGCCGCTGCACGAGACCATCGACGTCGAGGCCGTCGCCGCCGAGCTGCGCCTGGACCCCGTCCTGGTCGAGAACGCCCTCATCCGGCTCGCGACCGAGAGCCTCGTGCGCCGGGTCGCGGGATGCGGCTACGAGCCGACGCCGATGACCGCTGAGCTCGTCGACAACCTGTACGACGCGCGGCTGACGATCGAGACCGGGGTGCTGGAGTCGCACCTCGAGCGCGCCGGCGCCGAGCAGGTCGCCGCCATCCGCCGGCTCGGCGAGGACGTGCTCGCCCTGGTGCCGGCCACGGCGGAGAACCTCGACGCCTTCCTCGCGGTGAACCTCGACTACCACTGCGCGATCGTGGATCTCGCCGGCTCCCGCCAGCTGACCTCGACCTACCGCGCGCTCAACGTGGCGACGGTGTGGCGCGAGACGTACACCGCCGAGGACTGGCAGCGGCAGATGGGCGAGTCGTTCCTGCACCGCATCACGGAGGCCGTCGAGGCCCGCGACGTGGACGCCGCCCAACGGATCGTGCGCGAGCAGATCGAGTTCGTGAAGTCGGGCGCGAAGGACGTGATCGCCGCCCACGGCGGGCAGGTCTGAGCGCGGCCGGCGACCGCGCCGCGCCTCACCTGCTGCTGGGGATCTGGAAGCCGAACTGCCGGATGCGGCGGTACATGGTGGCGCGGGAGATCCCGAGCGCCTGCGCGGCCGCATCGCGGTTCCAGTTGGATTCCCGCAGGGCCCCGAACACCAACTCGCGCTCCGTGCGGGCCAGCAGACCCTCGCCCCCCACCGACAGACCGCTCGCCGCGACCTCGGTCGGCAGGTCGTCCAACGTCAGGACCTGGCCCTGGCACGCGACGAGGGCGGCGGCGAGCACACGACGCAGCTGACCGACGTTGCCCGGCCAGCGATGGCGCGAGAGGATGCTCGTCACGTCGGGCGCGCAGCGCACCTCGCGGCCGCCGAGCGCCGCCAGCACGTGATCGACGATGGCCGGGATCTCGGTCGTCCGCTCGCGCAACGGCGCCACCTCGACGGTCACCGGGAAGGTCGACTCGGCCTCCGGGATGGCGCGGGCCGCGGTCGCCGCGATCCACTGCGGGGCGTGTCGGACGACCTCCAGCGTCCGGTGCAGCGCCGCACCGGCGAGCACGTCGAGGTGGCGGATCAGCACCGGCCCCGACCGCGCGTGCGTCTCGATCCGCGCGATCCACGCGACGGGATCCACGCCCGCACCCGTGGCGTCGACCTCGACGCAGGGCGCCGCCTGGTGGGCGGCGAAGGCGCGCCCGGATCCCGGCTCGCCCGTGATCAGCACGGGCAGCCGCAGGGCGACGGCGCGGTCGAGTGCGGTCGCGCCGCGGCCTGCGCCGGGGGTGTCGAGGAAGGTGCGCGCGGGTTCCGCCACGCGGGTGAGCGATGCCACGGCGCCGCGCCGCCCGCGCGAGAGCTCGACGACACGGCAGTGCACCCGGTACTGGTCGTGCCCGAGTCGCACACTCAGCAGCCGCGACCGCCCCGCGGCGCTCACCTCGAGGACGGTGCGGCGCAGCAGGTCGGCGTCGACGAAGTCCCGCAGCAACTGCTGCGCGGCGTTGTTCGCCACGAACACTTGGTTGCTGATGCCCACGACCGCCAGCGACGGGCGGCGCGAGTGGCGCGAGAACGCCTCGAAGAGGGTGCGCTCGTCGCCGTCGCTGGTGACGGCGATCTGCTCGTCGATCGACCGTGCGAGGCTCTGCGCGTAGGGCACGATCATGTGGTTGGCGCTCGAGATGCGCTGGCACATGACGAGCACTCCCGCGATGCGTCCGAAGATGTCGCGCAGCGGGACGCCGGCCGAGACGAGGTTGTGCTCGGACGTGCGGTAGTGCTCCTCGGCGACGACCATGAACGGCTCGAGGCGCTCCATCGAGATGCCGGCGCCGTTCGTCCCGACGGAGGTCTCGCGGTAGGTCGCCCCCACGCCCCCGCCGCGCTTCATCCCCTCGCGCACGACGCGTTCGTCGCCCACGATCGGGTGCACCTGCACGCAGTCGCGGTCGAGCAGCAGCCCCCACGCGTCCGAGTCGCGGCACTGGTCGCCGAGCGCTCGCATGATCGGCTCGCAGGTGTCGGCCAGGCGCTGCCCACGGGTGGTCTCCGCCCGGAGCACCGGCAGGTCGACGGCCTCCGGATCGACGCCCGAGTCGAGCGATCGGGTCCATGAGCTCAGGATCTCGGGCGCGAGCAGTCCGGCACCGGCGACCCCGAGTCCCTCGGCCAGGAATCGCTCCCGCACGCGTGCGACCTCACCCCGCGTGCGCGCGTCGAACCGTGCGGCGTCGCTCATCCGACCACGCGTCGTCATCTGCGTCATGTCAGCTCCCTTGTTGACATCGACGGCGTCCTCGCACTCGGAGGACACGCCCATGTTAGGTCACGGCGCCCGTCGCGTCGGCGCGCGCACGAGCACTCTCCCGGAAGCGCGCGAGCGCGCGCAGCCGCTGTTCGGCTCCCTCGAGATCCAGTTCGTCGGTGTCGGGGACGGCATCCAGGATCCGCCCGAACGTCCGTTCCAGGTCGTCGCGGACTTCGGGATACGGAATCGCGTACAGCTCGTCCCGCTCGATCGCCCGCTTGAGGTGCAGGGCGAGGTGCTCCGGATCCATCCCGTGCGCGTACACCTCGCGCAGGCTCTCGACGAACGCGTCGTCGGTGAGGACACCCGAGGCGTCCGCCGCGGCGCGCGTCAGGTGGGCCTCGGAGATGTTCGAGCGGATGCTGGCCGGACACAGCACCGTCACCCCGATGCCGTGCGCGGGCAGGGCGAGGGCGAAGCTCTCCATGAGGCTGATGACCGCCGCCTTCGCCGCGGAGTAGGGACCGGTCATCCGGCTTCCCTCGAAGCCCCCGACGGACGCGACAGAGGTCACGTGTCCGCCGCGGCCGGCCGCGATCATACGGGGCACGATCGTGCGCAGCCCATTGACGACGCCGCCCAGATTGACCCCCAGGATCCAATCGAAATCGTCGTAGGTCATCGTCTCGATGGAGCCGAACCCGTTCACCCCGGCGGTGTTGAACAGGAGGGTGATCGGGTCGCCGAAGTGGGCCTCGACCTCATCCGCCGCCCGCGCGTAGGCCGCCCGGTCGGTGATGTCGAGCACGACGGGGAACGCCTCGACGCCCTCGCGAGCGAGGTCGTCGACCGCGCCCGCGAGCGCGTCGGCCCGCACGTCGGCGATCGCGACGCGCACGCCCGCGCGACCGAACACGCGCGCCTGGCCGAGTCCCGCGCCCGAGGCGCCGCCGGTGATGAAGGCCACCCGCCCCTCGAAGTCCTTCACGGCGTCCACTCCGCCGCTTCGCGGGCCTTCTCGCGCTCCCGGCGCCGCGTCGAGGGTCGCCGCAGCGGCGTGGTGATCCACAGCGCGAAGACCTTGAGGAGGTGCGTGAGTCCCCGCGGCTCGAACATCAGGATGAGAACGAGCAGGAGACCGTAGACGACGACCGAGAACTGGCCGACGGGGATCCCGAAGGTGCCGTCCGGCACGGAGGCACTGGGCTTCAGGAAGGGGATCATCTCGGCGTAGCGCCCCGCCAGGAGCGGGATCGAGCAGATCACGAGACTGCCGACCACGGGGCCCCACGAGGTCGACAGACCGCCGACGGTCACGATGATGATGAAGGTCAGCCCCATCCCGAGATTGAACTGCTCGACGCTGACGAAGCGCAGCTGCGCGACGTAGAACGCCCCGCCCACGGCCCCCATGGCGCTCGAGATGGCGAAGACGCCCACCATGCTGCGGGCGGGATTGAGTCCCACGACCCGGGCGGCGAGCTCGGAATCGCGCAGGGCCATGATGTTGCGCCCGCCGGGCGAGCGCATCAGCAGGTGCACGAGCAGCATGCACACCCCCACCACGACCCAGACGAGCATGAAGAGGCCCTGCTGGTAGCTGTAGGTCATGCCGCCGAACTGCAGGGCGGCGAAGTCGAGCGGGCCGATCGACATGTTCAGCGGCGCACGTCGACCGCTGACCCCGCCGGTGAGATCCGACCAGTTGACGAAGATGTACTGCCCGATGAAGATCAGGCCGAGGCTGAGGACGATCTGGTAGACGCCCTTCAGCCGCAGGGCGAACGGCGCCACCAGGACTCCGGCCAACGCTCCCATCACGGCGGCCGCGACGAGCCAGACGGGAAGCGGGAGGTCGGCGACGGATCCCACCGCGACCGCGGTGAAGGCGCCGATCGCCAGGAAGAACGGCTGCCCCATCATGATCTGGCCGGCGTAGCCGTTGACGACGTTCAGCCCCACCGCCGCGATCGAGAAATAGCCCACGGTGATGCCCAGCGACAGCAGGAACGAGTCCGCGGTGCTGAGGGGCAGCACCACGGCGAGCGCCACAAGCAGGAGGGCGCCGTACCGCGTCCACGGGGTGCGGAACACCCGCGTCTCACGGCGGATGTCGGCGGATCGGTCGCGACCGGCGAGGGTCGCTCTGGCGCTGCTGACGGTGGTCATCATGCCCTCCGGAACTCACGTGCGGCGAACAGGCCGCTGGGACGGACGAGAAGGACGACGATCATGATGATCCACGGCAGCACCGTGGAGAATCCCTGACCGAAGCCGGCGGGGGCGTACCCGAGCGCGAGCGCCTGGACGATGCCCAGGACGAGTCCGCCGGCCACGCAGCCCGGCAGCGATCGGATGCCGCCCAGGATCAGGGCGGGGAGCGCCGTGAAGGCGACGACGTCGAGTGTGGGGCGCAGCCCGCCTCCGGCCTCGGTCGCCATGAACACACCGGCGATGACCGCGGCGCCCGCGCTCATGAGCCATGCGTAGGGCGCGACCCGGCGCGGGCTGATGCCCTGCACGTAGGCGGCCTGGTGATCGGACGCGAGCGCCCGCATGCCGACGCCGACGCGCGTGTGCTGGATCACGAGCCAGAAGATCGCGAGGACCACGAGGCTCAGCACGATCACCCAGATGTCGCGCTGCGAGATCGCGATCCCGCCCAACCGGTAGGTGGTCAGGCCCCACGGGTCGCCGAGGAGCAGCACGTCGGCGCCCCAGGTCGACACGGCGACGGCCTGGCTGAGACTCAGCAGACCGATCGTGACCAGCAGGATCGCCAGTCCCGCGGCCGACACGGTGGCCCGCCGATCGATGCGCTGGAAGATCAGGTAGTGCACCGCCAGGCCGATGCCCGCCACGATGAGGATCGCGAGTGCGAGCGCGAGCCAGAAGTTCAGCCCCACGCCGCGGTGGAGCTCGTAGGTGATGTACGCGCCCAGAAGCACGAACGATCCGGGCAGCAGGTTGAAGTGCCCCGTGGCTTTGAGCAGCACGACGAAGCTCAGCGAGACCAGCGCGTACAGGAACCCGAGCGCGACGCCCGAGATCGCGATCTGCACGAAGGTGTCCATCAGTCCTCCCCTCCCGCCCGCACCGGCGTCGGCACCGGGCCGTCCGCATCCGATGGCGTCGGCGAGGCGGTCCCGCTCGCGCCCAGATAGGCCTCGACCACCTGCGGGTTGGCTTGGATCTCGGCCGGCGTGCCGAGCCCGATCGGCTGGCCGAAGTTCAGCGCCAGGATGCGGTCGGCCACATCCATGACCAGGAACGTGTCGTGCTCGATCAGCACGATGGTGAGCGCCATCTGGTCCTGCAGCGTGAGGACGTGCCCGATGAGCTCCTCGGTCTCGGAGTGGTTCATGCCCGCGACCGGCTCGTCGAGCAGCAGCAGCTTCGGCTCGCCGGCGGCGGCCTTGGCCAGCTCCACGCGCTTGCGCGTGCCGTAGGGCAGGCTCGCGATCGGCTCGTGCGCGAGATCGGCGAGACCCAGCAGGTCGAGCACCTCGTAGGCGCGCGTGCGTGCGGCGATGTCCTCGCGCCGCGCGCGGCCCCACCACACCAGGCCCGAAGGGATGCCCGAGCGGATCTTGCTCGCACCCCCGACGAGCACGTTCTCCAGCACCGTCATGGTCGAGAACAGGCCCAGGTTCTGGAAGGTGCGGGAGATCCCGGCCCCGCCGATCTGGTCGGCGCGGCGCCCGACGAGCGAGACACCGTCGAAGACGATGTCGCCGGTGTACTTCACGAGGCCGCTGAGGCAGTTGAAGAGGGTGGTCTTGCCGGCCCCGTTCGGGCCGATGATGGCGAAGAACTCGCCCCGGGCGACGTCGAAGCTGACGGAGGAGACGGCGGTGACGCCGCCGAAGCGCACGGTGATGTCGCGGGCGCTGAGCAGGACGTCGGTCATGACGCCGCCCCCGCCGTGCGGGCCCGGTGGGCCGATCGGAACGACGTGCGCCCCTCGCCCGCCACCCCGAGGTACAGCTCCTGCACGGTGCGGTCGTCGAGGAGCTCGCGCCCGGTGGCCTGCCGCGCGACCCGCTTGCTGTCGAGCACGTAGGCGTAGTCCGCGATCGACAGCGCCATGGCCGCGTTCTGCTCGATGAGCAGGACGCTCGTGCCCTGCCGGTTGATCTCGACCACGATCTCCTTGATCTGCTCGACGATGAGCGGCGCGAGGCCGAGGGACGGCTCGTCGAGCATGAGGAGGGTGGGCGACTGCATGAGGGCTCGCCCGATGGCGAGCATCTGCTGCTCACCGCCCGACATCAACCCGGCCAGCTGCCGGCGGCGTTCACCGAGGATGGGGAAGATGCCGAGCACCCGGTCGCGGCTCTCCCGGGCGGCCGCCTTGGACTGGGTGAACCCGCCGGCGACGAGGTTCTCGTCGACCGTGAGGTCGGGGAAGACGCGACGCCCCTCCATCACCATCGAGATGCCGCGCTGGACGCGGCCGGAGGGGCTCTTGCCCTTGAGGTCCTCGCCGGCGAAGCGCACCGACCCGCGGTCGAGCGACCCGCCCGTGTAGGGCAGCAGGCCCGAGATGGCCGCGAGGGTCGTGGTCTTGCCGGCGCCGTTGACGCCGAGCAGGACCACGATCTGTCCGCGTCGAACCGTGAGACTGACGCCGTCGAGCGCCCGCACGGCGCCGCCGGCGTAGGAGACCGAGACGTCGGCCATGTCGAGGAGCGGCGGCTCGTGGGCCGCTGCCGGGTGTTCGGATGCCACGCTGCACCTTTCGTCGTTCCGTGCGGCCGGGCCGGAGCCCGGCCGCACGAGCGGATTACTTCGAGAGGGACTCGAGGTAGGACTGCGCGACCTCGGAGTCGTAGTAGTACTCCTCGAGCGCGAGACCGGTGGGCACGCTGCCGTCGATGCGGAACATCGACAGCTTGTGCGGCGGCACGCGGTCCTCCGGCGAGGTGCCGTAGACCACATCGCCGCCCACCATGCCGAGCTCGTCCTTCCAGACCTCGATCTGGGTGGCCGCGGTCGCGATCCCCTCGCGGCTCGCGTCGCCGTTCTCGATCGCCGTGGCGAGCACCTTCGCGCTGAACAGCGCGTTGACGTAGCCGGTCATGTGCGCGTTGGCGGAGGGGGTCGCGTCGGGTGCGACAGCGGCGAGATCCTCGATCATCTGCGCCTGTCCGGGGGCGTCCGTGCCCTCCCACTGATCGCCGGGGACCGAGATGATCGCGTTGGTCGCGAGCCACTCGGCACCGGGACCGGTCGCGAGGGTGATGTTGTAGGCCGAGTTGCTCGCGAGCACCAGCGGCGCGAAGTCCTGCTGCACCGACTGCACCGCGAGGGTCTGCAGGAACGCGCCCGTGCCGCCCGCCATGACGACCTCGCACCCGGCATCCTTCAACGCCGTGATCTGCGGGGTGAGCTGCTCGGCGTTCGGAGCGAACTTCTGCTCGGTACCGGCGGTGAGCCCGAGCTCGTCGACCGTGTACTCGAAGGTCTCCTGGATGTACTCGCCGAGGGTGTCCTCGACGGTCAGCGAGCAGAAGACCGCATCCTGCGCGTCATAGGTCTCGATGGCGTAGGGGATGAGGCTGGCGGCGTGGGCGCTCGTGAGCGGGAAGGTGGGGATGACGTGCGGCTCGAAGAGCAGGTTCGGAGTCGTCCCACCCGGCACCAGCGTCATGTTGTCCTGCTCGACCGACGGCAGCAGGGCGTCGATGATCGTCGAGCCGAGGACGACCGAGATGAGAGCGACGTCGTCCTTGAACCCCTCGTAGAGCGGGATGGCCGTCGCGGCGTCGTACTTGGTGTCCTGGTTGACGACCTCGACGGTCCATCCCTCGAGGTCGCCGCCCGGCGAGGTCGCCCGGTGGAACCCGGCTTCCATCCCCTCGATGTTCGTGATCGCGCCCGCGAAGACGCCCGAGACGGGAACGAGGGCCCCGACCTTGATCGTCTTCGCGTCGACGTCGACTCCCGGTCCGCCCACGAGACCGCCGCCCGCGTCGGCGGTGCCTCCGCCGCCTCCGGTCGGGGTGCCTGCGCACGCGCTGAGCGCGAGGCCGGTGACCGCGACGAGCGCGATCCATCCTGCGGTGTGTGACTTCTTCATTGAAGTGCTCCTTGTGCGTCGTACTGCTCAGTGCCCGAGAAGGCGGGTCGCGCCCGTCACGGAAGGGATGGGGGGATGATCGGCAACAGGATGCGCGACGGGTACGGCGCGCTGTGATGCACGTGCTGGACCGCCCGCCGCCCCTCCCGGGGGGAGACGAGGCTGTTGTTGGCGAGGAGCCCGAGGTTCGGGTCCCAGTTCGGATAGCTGGAGCTGGCGACATCCACGCGCAGACGATGCCCGGCGCGGAAGAGCCAGCTCGTGGCCCACAGATCGATGCGGTACTCGACGACCTCGCCGGGGACGACGGGGACGGCCTCGTCCTGGCCCTGCCGGAACTTGGCGCGGACGATCCCGTCGACCACGCCCAGCGCGCGGCCGTCCGGGCCGACGTCGATGAGCCGGGCGACGAAGTCGGTGTCGTCGGCCTCGGTCGACGCGTGCAGGACGACCGAGACGGGTCCCGTCACCTCGGTGTCCTCGGCGAGCGGGGCGCTGATGAACCGCAGGAGATCGCTCCGGGCGTCGAGCGGACGCTGATCGCGCGGACCCGCCCCCCACTCGGTGCCGCCGTCGATCCCGCCGGCGAAGATGCCGGACTGACCGCCGCGCATCGGCACGGGGTCGGCCGGGTCGTGCACGTAGGACGTCGCGGCATCGACCGCCGAGGGCGCGTCGTCCGACAGCACTCCGCCGGGGTGCAGGTACCAGGGCGTCCACCGCGTGCGGGCGAGGGGCCACTCCTGCTCCTCGCGCCAGACGCCGGCGTTCATGACGTAGAGGGTGACCGGAGCGCCCGGGATGTCGTCGTCCGCTGCGGCCGCGCGGGCGAATCCCGCCACCGTGCGCTCGAGCCCGACACCCGCGGCTGATGCGGGGGCGCCGAAGCTCAGGTCGCCGACCGTGCCGCTCTGATCCGTGTGCTGCCAGGGTCCGATCACGAGCCGCTGCCCGGAGCGCGCCCGCTCGGTCGCCGCGCCCTCGCGGAGGGTGACGAAGTTGTCGATCGTGCCGCCGAGGAAGAGATCGAACCAGCCGCCCACGTGCAGGGCGGGCACGGCCACATCCTCGCGTCGGTCGCGATAGCTCACGCCCGGCCAGAAACTGCCGGTGGTGTCGTGGCGCAGCCAGCGGTCCCAGGTGGGGAGGACCTCGCTGAGCACCGGCGCCTCGATGAGCGGGCCGCTTCCCACCGACGCCCACACATCCGCTGCGTGGCGCCCGAACCGGCGCAGCGCATCGCCCACGTCCTCGCCGTGCGCGGCGCGGTAGAGCAGGCTCTGCAGGGTCTTCATGGTGTACCAGCCGGTGAGCTGACCCATCTGCACCGCACCCCCGCGGTACGCGAGCCCGGTCTGGTAGTCGGCGGGCGTCACGATCGGGATGATCCCGGCGAGGGCCGCCGGCGCGTGCACCGCCGCCGCGAGCTGCACCATCCCCGAGTAGGACAGCCCGTACATCACCACCCGACCGCTGGAGAACGGCAGCGCGCCGCACCAGTCGATCGCGTCGAGGGTGTCGGCCTCCTCGCCCTCGAACGGCACGAAGTCGCCGTCCGAGTCGCCCGTGCCCCGGCAGTCCTGGACGACGACCGCGAACCCCGCCTGCAGGAGAGCCACGACCGGGATGTTGCGGGTCAACGGCTCGCCGTAGGGATTGCGCACGAGGATGATCGGCTGCGTCTGCCGGTCGGTCATGCGGTGCACGACCGACCGGAGGATCACGCCGTCGCGCGCGATCATCGCGACGCCGCTCTCGACGAGCCGCTGCGTTGTGGTGTTCACGACGACGGACATCGATGCTCAGACGGCCGCGGGAGCGGACACACGCGCGTCGTAGGCGACGCGCGCCTTCGGCGCGACCTCGGTCGCGAACAGCCGCAGGCTCTCCTCCGCCACGTCGTGGGGCATGCCGCCGAACGCCGGCGCCACGATCAGCTCGTACTCGCCCATCACGTCCTGGATCCAGGCCAGCTTCTCGACGAGCTGCTCGGGCGAGCCCGCGAGCGCCGCCTCGGCGTAGTCCCGCCCGGCCTTCTCGACGCCCTTCTCGCGGAGCGCGTCGGCCTTCTCCGCATAGCGCTCGTAGCCCTTCTGGGTCGCGAAGTGCGTGCCGAGGAACTCGTAGTGGTCGACGTTCTGCTGCCAGAAGTTGCCGATGTACTCGTACATCCGGGCTTTCGCGACCTCGGGGTCGCGGTGGCAGTACATGTTGACGTTCAGGCAGATGGGCGCCGGCTCGTCATCCCACGTCTCGCGCCACAGCCGGTCGTAGACCTGGAACGTCTCGACGAGCTTGTCGACGGGGCGCAGGATGAACGACATCACGTTCACCCGGTTCTTGACCGCGGCGACGATCGAGTCCTCGGATCCCGCGACGGTGTACATGCGGTCGGCGAAGCTGCGGATCGGACCCGGCTTCAGCTGCATGCGCGGCTGCGGGTAGAACGGTCCGTCGCCCTCGATAAACCCGGTCTCGAGCGCCTGGATGATCATGGGGACCATCTCGTCCATGCGTTCCCGCGACTCCGAGACGGGAATCCGCATCCCCTCGAACTCGATGCGCGCCACGCCTCGGCCCATGCCGAAGATCGCTCGCCCGTCCGTGAGGTTGTCGAGCAGCAGCAGCTTCTCGGCGACCCGCAGCGGATCGTTCCAGGGCAGGATGACCGCGCCCGTGCCGAGCTTGATCCGCTCGGTCTTCGCCCCCACGTACGCGAGCCAGAGGAGGTTGTCGGGGCAGAACGAGTAGTCCGTGAAGTGGTGCTCGACAGCCCACACGCTGTCGTAGCCCAGCTCCTCCGACAGCACCGCGAGGCGCGTCTCGTTCTGCACGAGATCGTGCTCGGAAACCGTGGTGTCGAAGCGGCCGAAGCCGAAGTTCACGCCAATGTGCATCGTCGATGCTCCTTCGCAATCGTCGGTTCTCCCGGGTCGACCCGGGGCCCTCTCGGGGTGCGACCACGGTAAGCACGGGGCCCTGCCCGCCGAGGTCTCAAGCTGAGACGGCGCGGGCGCCGTCAGATTGAGACCCCGCGGCTCACCACGGGCACCGAGGATGGGAGGACGGGCAGGCAGACCGGCCCCGCCCCCGCGTCCGCGCTCGCGCACGGCGCGCACGGACCGGACATCGAGCGGACGGAGGGCCCCATGGAGGGCATTCGGGATTGGCACGGCCGGGTCGCGGTCGTCACCGGCGGCGCGAGCGGCATCGGCAAGGGCATCGCCGACGCGCTGCGCGCCGAGGGCGCCCAGGTGGTCATCGCGGACCGGGATGCGGCAGCGATCGAGCGCGTGCGCGCCGAGGGCTACTCCGCCGTTCCCACCGACGTGACCGACCCCGACAGCGTCGCCGCCCTCGCGGAACGGGTCATCGCGGACCACGGGCGCGTCGACCTGCTGGTTAATAACGCCGGCGTGGGGCCCCGGTCGCCCGTCGCCGACCTGACGCTGGCGGACTGGCGGTGGGTGCTCGAGGTGAACCTCATGGGCGTGGTGCACGGGGTCCACTTCTTCCTTCCGCACCTGGTCGCGAACGAGCACGGGGCCTGGATGGTCAACACCGCGTCGATGTCGCGCTTCTTCACGCCACCCGGCTACGCGCCGTACGTGGCGAGCAAGGCCGCGGTCGAGGGGCTCAGCCTCACGCTCGCCGCCGAGCTCGCCGCCGACGGGCACGAGGTCGGGGTCACGGTGCTGCATCCCGGCGCCGTGCGCACCAACATCAAGTCGAGCCTGCGCAACCGGCCCGCATCCGTCGGCGAGAGCGGGCTCGTCGACGTCGACATCGCGCAGAAGATCACCGACGAGGGTATGTGGATCGGCCCCGACGAGGCGGGCGCGATCGTCCTGCGGGCCATCGCGAACGGCGACCGTTACGCCTTCACCCACCCCGGCATGCTCGGCGATGTCGAGACCATCTTCCGTTCCGTCCACGCCGCGATGACCAAGTACCCCGCCTAGCCCCGCCGGGGCGGGACCCCCGCCGGGGCGGGCCCCGCGCCGGCGGGGGACCCGCGCCGGACCCGCGAGACAGCATCCTGGCGCCGAGACAGCGGGTTTAACCCACGGTCTCGGCGCCGATGTGCTGTCTCGCGGGTCTGGTGTCAGGCGAAGATCGACTTCGTCGCGAGGAAGTTCTCGAGCGCCTCGGGGCCGTGCTCGCGCCCGAGACCCGAGGCCTTGTACCCGCCGAACGGCGATCCGTAGTCGGGGCGGTAGCCGTTGATGCCCACGGTTCCCGTCGTCAGCCGGCGGGCGACCTGCAGCGCACGGTCGTCGTCGGCGCTGTACACCGCTCCGCCGAGCCCGTAGGGAGTGCCGTTCGCCAGCGCGATCGCGCCCTCGACGTCGTCGTACACCTGCACGGCCACGACCGGTCCGAACACCTCGGTCTGGATGAGCTCGCTGTCGGGAGCCGCGCCGCGGATGACGGTCGGCTCGTAGTAGTAGCCCACCCCATCCCGGGCTCTGCCACCGGTGAGCACGTCCGCACCGGCCTCGCGCGCCCGTTGCACCAGCCCGTCGACCCGCGAGCGGATGCGGTCGGAGACCAGCGGCCCCAACTCCGTGTCGACGCCACGGGGGTCGCCGACGCGGAGGTCCTGCGCCGTCGCCACGAGCGCGTCGACCAGCTCGTCCCGGCGGGTCCGCGGCACCAGCACGCGAGAGAGGAGGAAGCAGGTCTGCCCGCTGTTGAGGAAGGAGTTGCCGCGCAGATCGGCGACGACGGCCGCCGCATCCGCGTCGTCGAGCACGACCGCGGCCGACTTCCCGCCCAGCTCCAGCGTCACCGGGACGAGCCGCTCCCCGCAGCGCGCCGCGATGCGGCGCCCCACCTCGGTCGACCCCGTGAACGCGATCTTCTGCACCCCCGGGTGGTCGACGAGCGCCGCGCCGGTGTCGCGGCCGCCCGTGACCACGTTGACGACACCGGCCGGCAACCCGATGCGCTCCACCGCCTGCGCGAGCAGCAGTGCGTCCAGGGGCGTCTCGGCCGCCGGCTTGATCACGACCGTGCAGCCGGCGGCGAGCGCCGGGGCGAGCTTGGCCATGAGGAGCGACTGCGGATAGTTCCAGGGCACGATGAGCCCTACGACGCCCACCGGCTCGCGCCGCACGCGCGTCTGGCCGGGGAACACCGCGTTGTCGCGCAGCGCCTCCGACCGGAACGACCGGGCCAGGCCGGCGTAGTACCGCAGCTGGCTCACCGGAACGGCCGAGCTCAGCACGCGCGACAGCCCGACGGGCTGCCCCATCTGCGCCGTGACGAGGTCGGAGACCTCGGTGCCGATCCGCTCGAGCTCATCGGCGAGGCGCTCCATCCATCCCGCGCGCTCCGCCGCATCCGATCGACCCCACTCCCCGGCCAGTGCGCGCGCGGCCGCGCGGACCGCCGCATCCACGTCGGCGGGAGTGCCGTCGACGGCGGAGCCCACGGGCGCGAGGGTGGCGGGGTTGACGACCGGCAGCCGCGCGCCGGATGAGGGGCGCCAGGCGCCGCCGATGAAGTGGGTGTCGAAGACCAGCGGCTCCGTCGTCGTGGTGGTCATGGGAGTGTTCCTCTCTGCCGGCGCGGCCGGGTCACTCGGCGATCGCCATGAACTCGCGGGCGACGTCCGCGTCGTAGTAATAGGTCTCGAGGCTGAGCCCGGTCGGCACGTCCGCGTCGACCCGGAACATCGAGACCTTGTGCGGCAGGATGCGCTCGTCGGCGGATGCTCCGAACACGATGTCACCGCCGACGAGTCCGAGCTCGTCCGGCCAGACCTCGAACTCCGTCACCGCCTGCACGATGCCCTCGCGGCTGAGGTCGCCGTTCTCGATGGCCCGCGCGAGCACCTCCGAGGTGTACAGCGCGTTCACGTAGCCGGTCAGATGGGCGTTGGCGGTGGGCGTGGCATCCGGATTGACCGCGGCGAGATCCTCGCGCAGGTTCGCCTGCCCGACGGCGTTCGTCCCCTCCCACTCGTCGCCGGGCACCGAGATCAGCACGTTCTCGCTGATCCAGTCGGCACCGGGTCCGGTCGCGACGTTGATCGAGTAGGCGGCGTTGCTCGTGAGGAAGAGCGGCTCGTAGTCGAGCTGCGCCGCCTGCACCGCGAACGCCTGCAGGAAGGCCCCGTACCCGCCGCCGACCACCACGTCGCAGCCGTCCTCCTTCAGCGCGCTCACCTGGGGGCTCAGCTGATCGGCGGTGGGCGCGAGGGTGACGTCGATGCCGCGTTCGAGTCCGAGGCTCTCGACGGCGAAGTCGGTCGCGGTCACGAAGCCCTCGCCGAACGGTTCCTCGACGGTGATCGTGCAGAACCGCGCGTCGCCGGCGTCGTAGTTCTCGACCGCGTACGGGATGAGTGCGGCCGCGTGCGCGCTCAGCAGCGGGAACGTCGGGATGATGCGCTCCTCGCGCACCTCGCCGGGGTTGGGGCCGGCGCCGATCATGAGCAGGTTGTCATCGGTGACCGTGGGCAGCAGCGCATCCATGATGGTCGCCCCGAGCGCGAGGCTGATGATGGCGATGTCGTTCTTGAACGACTCGTACAGCGGGATCGTGGTGGCCGTGTCGAACTTCGTGTCCTGGTTCACGACCTTCACGGTCCAGCCCTCGAGCACACCGCCCTCGGAGGTGGCCCGGTGGAAGCCGGCCTCCATCCCCTCGATGTTGGTGATGGCGCCGGCGAAGATCCCGGAGACGGGCACGAGCGCACCGACGGTGATCGTGCGGGTGTCGAGGTCGATCCCCGGACCTCCGACGATGGCGCCGTCCGCGCCCCCGCCTCCGCCGCCGGTGCCACCGGTGGGCGTGCCCGCGCAGGCGGCGAGCACCAGAGCCGAGGCGGCGAGCGCCGCTGCGATGGAGAGGGGACGTCTGTTCATGGTGGTGCTCCGGTTCTCTGCGTTGAGGTGGAGGGATGGGGTGGGGAAGGTGCGGATGGGGGTGTCCCGAGCGCGGGATGCGGCGCCGCTCAGCGCGCGGCGAAGTCCGTGATGACGCTGCGTGCCGTGGTGCCCGTGCGCAGCTCCTCGTACGCATCCGCGACGTCGTCGAGGGCGATCTCGCGCGCGATCAGATCGTCGAGGTTCAGCCGGCCCTGCTGGTAGAGGCGCGCGTATCGCGGGATGTCGGCCTTGATGTTCGAGCTGCCCATGTAGATGCCCCGGATGGTGCGCTGCGAGATCAGGAGGTCACCCGGGTCCACGGCGATCGTGGACCCGGGACGGTGGATGCCGATGAGGTTCGTGTCGCCGCCGACGCGGGTCATGCGGATGGCGTCCTGCGTCGTGGCCGCCAGCCCGATGACCTCGAAGGCGTGGTCGACGCCGCCGCCGGTGAGCTGATGGACGGCGGCGACGACATCCTGTTCCCCGTCGGCGTGCACGACGTGCGTGGCCCCGAAGCGGCGGGCGAGAGCGAGCTTCTCCTCCTGCGCGTCGATCGCGACAATGGTCGTGGCGCCGGCGAGGCGTGCGCCCGAGATGACATTCAGGCCCACACCGCCGAGACCGATCACCGCGACGCTGTCGCCCACCCGGACGTCCGCCGAGTGGATGGCGGCCCCCGCGCCCGTGATCGTGGCGCATCCGAGGATCGCCGCCACCGGGAAGGGGAGGTCGTCGGGCACGGGCACCACCTGGTTCTCGTGGGCGAGGGTGAGCCCCGCGAAGCCGCCGGTGCCGAACGCCGACACGACCGCCGTGCCGTCGGGTCGCCGCAGCCGCGGAGGCTGGTCGGGCCGGCGCACCGTCGCGGCGGGGTCGGTGCACTGGAAGGTGCGGTCGGTGCGGCAGGCCGCGCACTCGCCGCAGAACTGCACGAGGGATGCCACGACGTGCTGCCCGGGAACGATGCCGGTCGTCTCGGGACCGACTGCGAGCACGATGCCGGCGACCTCGTGTCCGAGGACGGCCGGGAACGGGACGCCGAGACCGGTCGTCGCGGCGTGGAGGTCGGAGTGGCACAGTCCGGAGGCCTTGACCTCGATCAGCACCTCGCGGCCGATCGGCTCGTCGACCTCCAGCTCCTCGATCGTGAAGCCCGCGCCCAGCGCGGTGACGACGGATGCCCTGGTGCGCATCGCTCTCCCTCTCCTCTGTCGGCGGGCAGCGCCGGACAGCGCCGCTTCGCACCGTGGGACGAAGTCGCGCTCTCGTGGTCGGGACCCTGCGTCCCGGTCGGGTGGCTGCGTTGCCGCGCGGCCTCGGTGCCGCGTGCACTCACGTTAGGACCGGACGCGCCCCCCGCACCGTCTCATTGTGAGATCCCCCGCCCCGCCCCGATCCCCGCCCCCTCCCCGACCCGCGAGACAGCACTTTCGCGCCGAGACAGTGGGTTTAACCCGCCGTCTCGGCGCCGGAGTGCTGTCTCGCGGGTCCCGTGGCGGACCCGGGGCCGGCGGGTTCAGAGGGGGTAGTGGCCGGGCTCGCGGCGGAGGGTGATCCAGCGGGTCTCGGTGAACGCGTCGATGTTGGCCTGGGCTCCGCCGTGGCGCGACCCCGTGCCCGAGGCGCCGACGCCGCCGAAGGGCGCGTTGGCCTCGTCGTTCACGGTCTGGTCGTTGATGTGCACGATGCCGGTCGGGATGCGGCGGGCCAGGTCGAGGGCTGCCAGCCCATCGCGGCTCACGATGCCCAGCGACAGCCCGTAGTCCGTGGCCGAGGCGAGGTCGACCGCCTCATCGTCCGTCGCGAACGACACGACCGACGCGACCGGCCCGAACACCTCGTCGGAGTACGCGGCGGCATCCTTCGGCGGGTTCGCGAGCACGGTGGGCCGATAGAACAGCCCGTCGTACGTGCCGCCGGCCGCCAGCGTCGCGCCCTGGGCCACGGCATCCTGCACCAGGGTGTGCACCCGGTCGCGCTGGACCTCGTCGATGAGGGGCCCGAGATGCACCTGCCCCGCCGCCGGGTCGCCCACCACCATCGACTCCGCCTTCGCGGCCAGCTTCTCGACGTACTCGTCGAACAGCGATTCGTGCACGATGTGCCGCCCCACCGTCATGCAGATCTGCCCCTGGTGGAGGAACGAGCCCCACGTGGCCAGATTCACCGCCTGATCGACGTCCGCGTCGGCGCGCACCAGGAACGCCGAGTTGCCGCCGAGCTCCAGGTGCGCGCGCGTGAGGTGGCGTCCCGCGAGCTCGCCGACGATCCGGCCCGCCCGGGTCGACCCGGTGAACGCGATGACACGCACGTTCGGGTCGGCCACGAGCGCCTCGCCGACATCCGCGCCGCCGGGCAGGAGCTGCAGCACGCCGGCCGGCAGCCCCGCCTCCTCGAAGATCCGCACCATCGACACCCCGCCGGTCACCACCGTGCGCGGGTCGGGCTTCAGCAGCACGGCGTTGCCGAGCGCGAGCGCGGGGGCCACGGCGCGGATGCCCAGGATCAGCGGCACGTTGAAGGGCGAGATCACCCCGACGACGCCCACGGGCACCTGCTGCGCCAGCGAGAGACGCGGCTCCTCGCTCGAGAGGATCGACCCGAGCGGCGCCGACGGCAGACCCGCCGCCTCGTAGCATTCCGCCGCGGTCACGTGCAGGGCGAAGCCCGCGAGCGGCGGGATCGCCCCGACCTCGCGGATGTTCCAGCCCATGATCTCGTCGGCGTGCTCCTCCCAGAGCTGAGCGGCCTTGCGCAGGACGGCCGCTCGGGCCGGGTGCGGCGTGGCGGCCCACTCCCGTTGGGCTCGTGCGGCGGATGCGGCGGCGCGCGCGACATCCGCGGCATCCGCCATGCCGACCTCGACGAGCACGGCACCGGTGGCCGGCTCGACGGAGGGGACCGAGCCGGCACCCCCGGCCACCCACTCCCCGTCGATGAAGACGCGCCCCTCGAAGACACTCGGATCGATCAGCGTGGACTGTTGTGTGGTCGACATCATCGACACCTTTCCGGGCATCGTCGCCCCGTTCGTGTGAATACATCTTCACCCACCCGCGAGACAGCACTTCCGCGGGGGGGCCGTGGGTGTTTAGCCCGGGCTGGGCGGCGGGGGGGGGTTTTTGGATTGGACACCCGGTTTTTACACGTCCCCCACAACAAATCGTCTTTGTC
>NZ_JBFBHG010000035.1:0-24570 GCF_040685095.1 Microbacterium sp. NPDC089189 | reverse complement strand
CGGCCTCCGTACGTGTGCAAGCGGTGCACTCGGCGCGATGTCGTGCACTCGCGGGCGGAGCGGCGGGAGCGGGGCGAGCAGGAGGGAGCACCGGGGCGGCGGGAGGTCAGGGGCACGCCGTCCCCGGTGGGTCGGCTCAGGCGCCCCAGCCGGCCTGGGCGCCGCCGGCGCGCTCGGCCGCGATGCGCTCCTGATATCCGGATGCGGCGAAGGCCGCCATCGGGTCGGCGGGCAGGCCGCGTGACGCACGCCACTCGGCCAGCGCCGGTCGGACATCGGTCTGGAACGCATCCATGAACACGGCCTGCGCCCCCAGGACGTCGTTCGCCTCCTGCGCGGCGGCGAGCGCGGTGCGGTCGAGCAGCAGCGCCCGCGCGGTCATCTCCTGCACGTTCAGCACGGAGCGGATCTGGCCCGGGATCTTGGCCTCGATGTTGTGGCACTGGTCGAGCATGAACGCGACGTCCGGGTTGTTGAGCCCGCCGCCGCGGACGACCTCGACCAGGATGCGGAAGAGCTGGAACGGATCGGCCGCCCCGACGATGAGGTCGTCATCGGCGTAGAACCGCGAGTTGAAGTCGAACGATCCGAGCTTGCCCAGTCGCAGCAGCTGCATGACGATGAACTCGATGTTGGTGCCCGGGGCGTGGTGACCGGTGTCGAGGCAGACGAGGGCCTTGTCGCCGAGGGCGGCCACCTGCGCGTAGGAGGTCCCCCAGTCGGGAACATCGGTGTGATAGAACGACGGCTCGAAGAACTTGTACTCGAGCACCAGGCGCTGGTCGTCGCCCAGGCGCGCGTAGATCTGCTGCAGCGAGTCCTGCAGGCGGTCCTGCCGGGAGCGCATGTCGTTCTGCCCGGGGTAGTTGGACCCCTCGGCGAGCCAGATCTTGAGATCGCGCGAGCCCGTCGCATCCATGATGTCGATGCAGGCCACATGGTGGGCGATCGCCTTCCGGCGGATGGCCTCGTCGTGGTGGGTGAGGGCGCCGAACTTGTAGTCCTCGTCCTGGAACGTGTTCGAGTTGACGGTGCCGAGCGCTACGTCCAGGTCCTCGGCGTAGCGGCGCAGGGCGTCGTAGTCGTCGACGGCGTCCCACGGGATGTGGAGGGCGACGGAGGGGGCCAGCGCGGTCAGGCGGTTGACCTCGGCGGCATCCGCGATCTTCTCGTACACGTCGCGGGGCGTGCCGGGGGTGGGGAAGACGCGGAATCGGGTGCCGGAGTTGCCGAACGCCCAGCTGGGCAGTTCGATCGCCTGCGCGCCGAGGGCATCGAGGATCTCAGGGGACAGCGTTGTCATGGAGTGCCTTCCGGTCAATGAATCGTTTCAAACGTAGCGCACCGGACGAACGAAGACCACCTCCCGAGGCACGAATCGCGCCGGTACGGGGCGGGCGCCTACAGTTCAGACGTGTGGCAGGTGACGGCGTGAGCGTGAGTGTGCGCGAGGTGGCGGCCGCCGCCGGGGTGTCGGTGGGCACCGTGTCGAACGTGCTCAACCGGCCCGACCGCGTCGCGCCCGACACGGTCGCCCGCGTGCAGGCCGCGATCGACGCGCTCGGCTTCGTGCGCAACGACGCCGCCCGTCAGCTGCGCGCCGGCCGCAGCCGCACCCTCGGGCTCGTCGTGCTCGACGCCCGCAACCCCTTCTTCATGGATGTGGCGCGCGGCGCCGAGGAAGCGGCGACCGAGCACGGGATGAGCGTGCTCATCGCCAACAGCGACGAGCGCACCGACCGGGAGGCGCGCCACCTCGAGCTCTTCGAGCAGCAGCGCGTGTTCGGAGTGCTGCTGACGCCCGTCGCCGACGCCGGAGCGCAGATCGACCGGCTGCGCGCGCGCGGCGTGCCGGTCGTGCTCGTGGACCGGGCGTCGGCGGACCCCGCCACGCCCTCGGTCGCCGTCGACGACGTCATCGGCGGGGCGCTCGCTGCCCGGCACCTGCTCGACAGCGGTCGCCGGCGTCTGGCGTTCGCCGGCGGCCCGGCGTCGATCCGGCAGGTGGAGGATCGCGTCCGCGGGGCGCGTGAGGCGATCGCCGCGTATCCGGATGCCGCGCTCGAGCTCCTTCCGACGACCGCCCTCACGGTGGCCGAGGGGCGTGCCGTCGGGCGGCTCATCGTCGAGCGAGCGCCCGCCGAGCGGCCGGACGCCGTGTTCGCGGGCAACGACCTCGTGGCCCTCGGGCTGTTGCAGAGCCTCGTCATGACCGGCAGCATCCGCGTGCCCGAGGACATCGCGCTCATCGGCTACGACGACATCGACTTCGCCGCCTCCGCGGTCGTGCCGCTGAGCTCGGTGCGCCAGCCCGCCGAGCTCATCGGCCGCCGCGCCGTCGAGCTGCTGCTGGGAGTGGGCGAGCTCGATCCGCAGGCGCGCTTCCATCCGGAACTCATCGCCCGGGAATCCTCCGTGGGGCGGCCCCGCCTCTAGACTCGGCCCATGCCGGAGTTCACCGACGCGCACGGCGTCGACATCGTCTACGACATCCACCCGGCGATCGGCCGCCCGCGCGGCGTGATCCAGCTGCTGCACGGTGTCGGCGAGCACGCGGGGCGCTACGCCGCGCTCGCCGGCGCGCTGACCGAGGCCGGATTCACGGTCTACGCCGACGACCACCGCGGTCACGGACGCACCGGCATGGGCCAGTGGGGCGACCGCAACAAGCTGGGCAAGCTCGGCCCGGGCGGGCACCCGGCGGCGGTCGCTGCGCTCTGGCAGTTCACCGAGCTGATCCGCGCCGAGAACCCCGACCTGCCGCTCGTGCTGCTCGGGCACTCGTGGGGATCGTTCCTCGCGCAGATCCTGGTCAACCGGCATCCGGAGGCCTACGACGCGCTCGTGCTGTCGGGCTCGGCGCTGCGCACGCCCGGTTCGCTCAACGCCGGCAACCTCAACGCGCCGTGGCGCGGCCCCGACGCGACGGGCGCGGAGTGGCTTTCGAGCGACGCCGCCGTCAGCCAGAACTTCCTCGACGACCCGCTGACGACCAGCACGCCGCTCCTCGCGCTGTTCGGTCCGATCGACGCGGCGCGACTGTACGGGCGTCCGCGTCCGAACCTCGAGCACGACCTGCCCGTGCTGCTGATGGTCGGACGCGACGACACCGTGGGCGGCCCGCGCAGTGTGCACAAACTCGCCGCCGCGTACCGCGAGCGATCGGGGCTCACCGACGTCACCACCCTCGTGTACCCGGGTGCGCGGCACGAGATCTTCAACGAGGTCATGCAGGCGGATGTGCGCGCCGACCTGCTCGCCTGGCTCGACCAGCGTTTCGCCGCCCGCGTCTGACCCCGGCCCGGCCGCGCGTTGCATCCCGGGCCGCCCCATCCGCGCGTGAGCGGAGGAGATCCATCCGCCGGAGGGCCGAATCGGGCGTTGCTGTCCTCCCTTCGCTCGATCTCCTCCGCTCGGTGTGGTCGGCGAGCGGATGCGCGGACGTGGGCGGATGCGGAGGGCGCGGATGGGGAGCCGTGCGCCGCATCCGGGTGCGCCTCCTCCGGGGCGGCCTCCTCCGGGGCGGCCTCCTCCGGGGACGCCTCGTCCGGGCCGCCCCATCCGCGCGTGAGCGGAGGAGACCCATCCGCCGGAGGGCCGGATCGGGCGTATCGGCCCTCCGTTCGCTCGATCTCCTCCGCTCAGCGGCGTAGGGGTTCGGGTCGGGGCGGAGGTGGGATGAGGCGTCCCGGCGCAGGAGGAGTCTGCCCTCGCCACTCTGAGCGGAGGAGATCCGCGTACCGGAGGATCGGATCGGGCGTTTCGGTCCTCCGTTCGCTCGATCTCCTCCGTTCAGCGGCGAGGAAGCCCACCGCGGGCGGCGGCTCAGGCGGCGGTCTGCTTCGGGTCGCGCTCGGCGGGGGAGGGTGCGGGACCGCGCCCGAGCGACCAGGTCGTCGCGAGGCCGATCAAGAGGAATCCGGCGGCGGTGAAGGCGGCCCAGCGGGTGCCGTCCGAGAAGGCGAGCGCCGCGGCATCCCCCGCCTCGGCGGTCTGCGGATCGGCGCGGAGTCCGGCGATCGCCCCGCCGGCGGAATCGACCACGGCCGAGACCACCTGATCGCGCTGCTCGGCGGGAACCCCGGCGTCGTCCAATGCGTTCGAGAGGACGGTGCCGGTGCTCGAGAAGAGAACGGTGCCGAGGATGGCGACGCCGAGCGCGGCCCCCACCTGCCGGGATGTGGACTGCGCGCCGGAGCCCTGGCCCGAGAGCTCGACCGGCACATCCTGCAGCACGACGCCGGTCAGCTGCGCCGTGGCGAGTCCGACTCCGAAGCCGTAGACGAACAGGGCGGGGATGAGCCAGCCCCAGGCGGCATCCGGCCCGATGACGAACCCCGCCCACGCGACGCCCACGATCTCGGCGGCGATGCCGACCCGCACGATCACCACGGGGCGGATGCGGCCGGCCCCGGCCCCCGCGAAGCCGCTGGCCACGAACGATCCCACGGCGAGGGCGAGCAGGATGAAGCCGGTCTGGAGGGCGTCGAAGCCGAGCACGAACTGCAGCCAGAGCGGCAGCGAGAGGATGATGCCGAACTCGCCGAGCGCCACGACGAGGGCGGCGATGTTGCCGTTGCGGAACGATCCGATGCGGAACAGGCTGAGATCCAGCAGCGCCGCTCGACCGTGGCGCAGCCGTCGCCGGCTCCACAGGATGAACACGACGAGGGCGACCACGGCGACCGCGAGGGCGACCGGCACGGGCGAGAGCGACCACGGCCAGTCGATGCCGCCGATCGAGAACGTCTCCCGCGCCTCCCACCATCCGTAGGTGCGTCCCTCGATGAGGGCGAACACGAGGGCGCCGAAGAGGATGACCGAGAGTGCCGCGCCGATCAGATCGACCCCGCGGCGCACGCTCTCGCGCGACTCGGACACCGTCAGCAGCACACCGACGATGATGATGACCGCGAGGGGCAGGTTGATGCCGAAGGCCCAGCGCCACGAGAACGATGTCGTGAGCCAGCCGCCCAGAAGGGGGCCGACCGCGGCCATGCCGCCGATCGTGGAGCCCCAGACGGCGAAGGCGATTCCGCGCTCGCGCCCGCGGAAGGTGGCGTTGATGAGCGACAGCGTGGTCGGCAGGATCATCGCTCCGCCGACGCCCTGCACGAGTCGGGCGAGGATCAGGAGGCGCCCGTCGGGCGCGGTCGCCGCCCCCAGTGAGGCGAGGGCGAACAGCACGACGCCGATGAGCAGCAGTCGGCGACGACCGAACCTGTCGGCGAGAGAGCCGAAGAGCAGCAGCAGCGACGCGAAGACGAGGGTGTAGGCCTCCTGCACCCACTGCACCTCGGTCGAGGTGATCCCGAGCTCGTCGACGATCGACGGGACGGCCACGTTCACGATCGTGGAGTCGACGATGATCAACGACACCGCGACGCTGATGAACACCAGCGCGATCCAGTGCCGGGAGGAACGGTTCGCCACGATTTACCTCGCTTATCTAGCTATCTCGCAGCGAGAGTACACCCGAATCCCCGCGATGAGGGTGGGAAGCGGGGATCCGGGCGTCGTCAGGCCGTGCGGCGGATGGCGTCGACGAGAGGCGTGGATGCGGCGACCGCGCCCAGGACGAGAGCGAAGCCTGCCACGAAGGTCGTCCCGATCACGATCAGCGACAGCGGGGCGACGATCACGCTGATACCCACCATCGGCAGCGCCAGCACCGCGCCGACCGCCGCGCCGCCCAGCGCCGCCCAGCGGAGCGGGACGAAGACCGTCAGCCGCCGCGCCGCCTGCACCTGACCGGAGGGCACCCCCATCCGGTCGAGGCCGACGATCAGCTCGCGGTCCTCGAGCACCGAGGCCGCCTGCGTCACGCCCACCGAGCACGCGAGCAGGAGGAATCCGGCGCCGAGGGTGACGAGCACGCCGGTGCTGATGTCGGCGAAGAGGGGATCGGTGTCGTCCGTCCCCGCGATCGCGGCGAGGGCCATGCCGCTGCCTCCGACGACGGCGATGAAGGAGATCATCGCGATCGCCGAGACGCGTCGCCAGGCGGATGCGGCGTGCGCGGCCAGCTCTCTGCCCGCGATGAGGCGGGCCGCCGTGGTCGCCCGCCGGGCCATCGCCCGGCCACGGGCCGCGACGATGGGCGTGCCGATGAGGTTCACGAGGGCCATCGCCCCGGCGAACAGGCCCAGGAGCACCGCCAGCGCGACGACGGGGGCCAGCATCGCGCCGAACGAGCCGAAGCTCGCGACCGCCGCACCCACGGCGACGATGCCGAGGGCCGAGAGGATCAGCATCCGGAGCCGACGCGGCGGGGCATCGGTGCGGCGCCGCACCCCGAGGGGCGTGAGGCGGACGCGGCGGAGCCCGGTGACGGCGCTGGCCGTGGCCAGCAGCACGACCGCCAGGACGACCAGGAGCAGACCGAGCGGTCCGACCCACAGCGCGCCGGCGCCGACGGGGCCGCCGAAGAACGGCAGCAGCCCCAGCAGAGGCAGGGCGAGCACGTACAGCGCGACGCCGCCGACCGCGCCGACGAGGGCGGTCGCGGATGCTTCGAGCACCGTCATCGCCGACACCTCTCCGCTCGTGGCGCCGAGCAGGCGCAGCGTCGCCAGCCGGTCGTCGCGACGGCGACTGGAGAGCCGCGCGGCCGCAGCCCCGAGGGTGGCGGTGGGCACGAGCAGCAGGATGAGGGCGAGGATGCTGAGCATCGCGTACAGCTCGCGATTGATGCCCATCCGGGGGTCGGTCAGGAACATCACGGTGCCGCCCACGACCGTGAGGAGGATCGCCGTGGTGACGGCGAAGGCGATGACGGGCAGGATCAGTGCCGCGACGCCCTGGCGGCGCGGGCGCCCGAGCAGGACGGTGAGCAGCACGACGCGACGTGCGGAGCCGCGGGTCGACGTGCGCGGAGCCGGGGCGACGAGGCTCATCGCGCCTCCTCCGCGCCGCGTGCCCGCGAGGTCGTCGCGGCCTGCCCGCCGGTGAGGCGACCGTCGCTCATGCGGACCACTCGATCGCAGCGCGCGGCGACATCCGCGTCGTGCGTCACGACCACGAGCGTCCGCCCCTGCCCGACGGTGGCGTGCAGCAGCGCGCTCAGGACCTCGGCGGATGTCGCCGAGTCGAGGGCACCGGTCGGCTCGTCGGCGAAGACCACGGGCGAGCCGGTCACCTGGGCCCGGGCGATCGCCACCCGTTGGGCCTGGCCGCCCGACAGCTCGCCGATGCGGCGGTCCTCCATGCCCGCGAGCCCGAGTGCCTGCAGCCAGCCCCGGGCGTGCGCCTCGGCATCCGCGCGCGAGGCGCCCTGGATGATCAGCGGCAGTGCGGCGTTCTCGGCGGCGGTCAGCTCGGGCAGGAGCAGGTGCTCCTGGAACACGAAGCCGAGGTGGGTGCGGCGCACGGCGGAGCGCGCGGTCTCGTCGAGGCCGGCCAGTTCGATCGGCGCGCGGCCGGGGACCGTTAGGCGCACGGACCCGGCGTCGGGGGCGAGGACGGCGGCCAGGCAGTGCAGCAGCGTCGTCTTGCCCGAGCCCGATGCGCCCATGATGGCGACCGATTCGCCCGCTCCGATCGCGAGGTCGATGGCGTCGAGCGCCCGCAGGGCGCCGTAGGTCTTGGTGAGTCCGCGGGCTTCGAGAACCGGCGCGGATGGGGTGGCGGAAGTCATGTCTCCAGCGTTGTCCGCCCGCGCCGGTGCGTCGTCCGTCCTGCGGTGTAACCGCATCCGCCTCGAGAGCGACATCGGGCGCCCTCGCCGCCGGATCCGCCATGCGCCCCGGCGACGCCCCCGGATCTAGGCTGGAGGCATGCACGGCGAATACAAGGTTCCCGGCGGCAAGCTCGTGGTCGTCGATCTCGATGTCGAAGACGGCCGGCTCGCCAACGTCCATCTGGCGGGCGACTTCTTCCTCGAGCCCGACGACGCCCTGGCCGACATCGACGCGGCCATCTCGGGGCTCCCCGTGGGGACGGATGCGTCGGCGATCGCCGCGGCCGTGCGCGCGGCGCTGCCCCCCGGTGCGCAGCTGCTGGGGTTCACACCGGAGTCGATCGGGACCGTCGTGCGGCGTGCGCTCATCACGGCGCCCGGATGGAAGGACCTCACCTGGGAGGTCGTGCACGACCGGCCCGTCTCGCCGCGGATGAACCTGGCGCTGGACGAGGTGCTCACGACCCGCGTCGGCGACGGTCGGCGCAACCCCACGCTGCGGCTGTGGGAGTGGGACGAGTCCGCTGTCGTCATCGGGTCGTTCCAGTCGTACCGCAACGAGGTCGATCCGGAGGGCGCCGCCCGTCACGGGTTCGACGTCGTCCGCCGCATCTCGGGCGGCGGCGCGATGATGATGGGCGCGGGATCCATCGTCACCTACTCGCTGTACGTGCCCGCATCCCTCGTGGCGGGCATGACGTTCGCCGATTCGTACGCGTTCCTCGACGACTGGGTCCTGCAGGCGCTGCGGTCGATCGGCGTCGACGCGACGTATCAGCCGCTCAACGACATCACCTCGCCGCAGGGCAAGATCGGCGGCGCCGCGCAGAAGCGGCTCGCGAACGGGGGAGTCCTCCACCACGCGACGCTGAGCTACGACATGGACGGTCAGGTGATGACCGAGGTGCTGCGCATCGGCCGCGAGAAGCTGAGCGACAAGGGCACCGTGTCGGCGGCCAAGCGCGTCGACCCGCTGCGGCGCCAGACGGGTCTGCCGCGGGAGGCCATCATCGAGCGCTTCATCGAGACGTTCACCCACCTGTACGGGGCGACCGAGGGGCATATCACCGAAGAGGAATACGCCGAGGCGGAGGCGCTCGTCGCCACGAAGTTCGCGACCGACGCGTGGCTTCGCCGCGTGCCGTGAACGGCACCGTCGGCATCCATCACGGTGACAATCTCGACGTCGCCCGGCGCTTGCCGGACGGCGCGTTCACCCTCGTCTATCTCGATCCGCCGTTCAACACCGGGCGCACGCGCACGCGCGGCGTGGATGCTCCCGAGGCTCCGCCAGAGGTGTCGGACGAGGTGGCGACCGTGTCGCGGCGGGGGTTCCGCGGCCAGGAGTACGTCAGCCTCCGCGGCGATCTGCGGGTGTACGACGACCGGTTCGACGACTACTGGGGCTTCCTCGAGCCGCGGCTCATCGAGGCGTGGCGGCTCCTGGCGGAGGACGGCACGCTCTACCTGCATCTGGACTACCGCGAGGTGCACTACGCCAAGGTGATGCTCGACGCGCTGTTCGGGCGGGACCGCTTTCTCAACGAGATCGTCTGGGCGTACGACTACGGCGCCAAGACGCGGCGGCGCTGGCCCACCAAGCACGAGACGATCCTCGTCTACGTCAAGGACCCCGAGCGGTACTGGTTCGACGGTGACGCCGTCGACCGCGAGCCCTACATGGCGCCGGGACTCGTGACGGCCGAGAAGGCGGCGCGCGGCAAGCTGCCGACGGATGTGTGGTGGCACACGATCGTGCCCACGACCGGACGCGAGCGCACCGGGTACCCGACCCAGAAACCCGAGGGGATCCTGCGCCGCATCGTGCAGGCCTCGAGCCGGCCCGGCGACGCCGTGCTCGACCTCTTCGCCGGCAGCGGCACGACCGGGGCGGTCGCCTCGGCGCTCGGTCGCAACGCGGTGCTCGTGGATGCGAATCCGGAGGCCATCGCCGTCATGACAGCCCGCATCCCCCACGCCACACTCCTCCCCACCCCCTGACCGCGGCGGGCAGCCGGGTGCTGAGTGCGGGTGCGCTGCGGCGCGGTGCGGGGGTGCTGCGGTGCGGGGGTGCTGGCTCACCCCATCCGCCGAGCGCACATCCGGTGGTCGAGCGCATATGGTCCCTGATGTGCTTTCGGCGACGGGATATGCGCTCGGCGGCTGAGGCGGGGCACGCAGGGGCGGACCGGGGTGCGCGAGGGTGGCCGGCTCCGCGCGCGGGTGGCGGCCCTGCGTGTGGACGTTCCCCGTTCCTGCCGAGCGCACATCCGGTGGTCGAGCGCATATGGTCCCCGATGTGCTTTCGGCGACGGGATATGCGCTCGGCGGATGGGGCTGGGGGGCTACGAGAGGGCGCGGGTGGAGGCGTAGGCGTCGGGGATGACGGGCGGGGATGCGGCAGGGGTGTCGAACACGCGTGCGGTGCCGGCCCGCACGTCGCCAGCCCCAGCACCGCCATTGCCGCCGCCACCACCCGCACCAGCGGCGCCCGACCAGGGCGACCAGGGGGCGCGGTGCGTGCGCACGAAGTCGACGGCGGCGCCGTGCATCTCGGCGGCCAGCGCGGCGGGCGGACGCGGCCCCGTGATCGCCGTCACGCGGTCGGCGTCGAGGCAGTCGAACCAGAACGGCACGTCGAGGCAGTGCGCGGCCCACCCGATGACGGGGGAGCGCCAGGAGAACCGATACGCCCAGGTCGGTGCGGCCGCATCCGTACGGGCGTCCGCCACCGTGGGGACGAGGTGCCGGAAGACGCGGTCCGAGACGTAGCGCCCGAGGAGGGCCGCCGTTCCCGCGCGACGCGGGCCGGGGTTGTCGCGCAGGTAGGCGTGACGCGTGCGCCGGGCGACGCCGAGCGCCCCGAGCGCGAGTCCGGGCGGGATCATGCGGAGCGTCCGCGACATGCGCGCGGTGACCATCGTGAACTCGTCGTCGGCCGATCCCAGCAGGAGCGGCTTGTCGGCACCGACCCCGGCCGCGAGCGACGCCGGGGTCGGCTCGGGCAGCAGATCGCCATCGACCATCGGCCCCCACGCCAGCTCGCGCAGCATCTCGCGGGCGACGGCGAGCCGGTCGCGGCTCGGCGGGTAGGCGGCGCGTTCCTGTAGATCGTGCAGGCGCTCGTCGGGCACCCGTGCGAAGCCGTCGCGATCGGCGGTCACCCCCGCCAGTGCGGCGAGTCGTCGCGAGCGCTCCTCGGCATCGGAGCGCGGCACGTCGCCCAGCGCACCCGAGACCGACCACGCCGCCGAGAACAGGTGCTGCGCGGCCGGCATGCCGAGCAGGGTGAGCACCGCACCGCCGCCCGCGGACTGCCCCGCGATCGTCACGCGGGAGGGATCGCCGCCGAATGCCGCGATGTTCTCCTGCACCCATTCGAGGGCCGCGATCCAGTCGCGCACGCCTCGGTTGGCGGGGGCGCCGTCGATCCAGCCGAAGCCGTCGAATCCCAGTCGGTACGACAGCGTCACCACCACGACGCCATCTCGTGCGAAGGTCCCGCCGTCGTACCAGGGGCTGGCCGGCGATCCCGAGACGTAGCCGCCGCCGTGGATCCAGACCAGGACGGGGAGGCCGGCGGCATCCGGATGCGGGGTGTAGACGTTGACGTTCAACGTGCCCGTGCCGGGCACCGAGGGCTCGGGGATGAGGGTGATGCCGGTGTCTCCGCGTTGCGGCGTGGCCCCGAACGCGGTCGCGTCGCGCACCTCCGTCCACGGCTCGGGCGGCACGGGGGCCGCGAACCGCAGCGGCCCGATCGGCGCCCGCGCGTAGGGGATGCCGAGGAAGGCGGCGGAACCGGGGCGCGCGACACCGCGCACCGCGCCCGCCGAGGTCACGACGACCGGCCCGCCCTCGCCCTTCTCAGGCATCGGCGGTGCGGCCGGTCGGGGCGAGGGCGTCGAACGCCGCTGCGACGATGGCCGCCATGTCGACGGTGGCATCGAGCATCCACTGCAACTGCGCGCCATCCCACGCCGCCTGCACGGTGCGGGCGGCGACGTCGACCGGGATGCCGGTGCGCAGCGTCCCGGCCTCCTCCGCGCGGGTGAATGCCGGCTCGAGCGTGCGGCGGAAGGCCTCGTTCCGGGCGACGAAGTAGTCGTGCGCCGGATGCGCGGGGTCCGCCGCATCCACCGAGAGCCGGGCGAAGAGGTGGACGAGACCGGGCACGCGGCTGTTGCGCTCGATGATCCGGCGATACGCCGCCGAGAGGGTGTCGGCCGCGTCGGCGTCTCCGTCGACGGGGCCGAGCTCGCGCAGGTCGTGCGCGTCGCGGGTGCGCAGGATCTCGACGAACAGCTCTTCCTTGCTGTCGAAGTAGTGCAGGAGGCCCGCCTGGCTGAGGCCGACGGCGTCCGCGATCTCGCGCACGGATGCGCCGCGGTACCCCTCGCGGGCGACGACCTGCAGCGCGGCGTCGAGGATCTCCTCGCGCTTGGCGATGCCCTTGGCATACGAACCCCGACCGGCCATGCTTCGAGGATATGCCGCGGGACCCTTGCCGATCGAAAACCGAACGTCATATGCTTTTAAGTGCGACGCGGTGCCGCGCCGCCATCGAGACATCGAAGGACCTGCCGATCATGACGGACACAGCGCCCACCCCCGCCGACCTCACTCTCGAAGAGAAGGCGTCGCTGACCAGCGGACGCGACTTCTGGACCACGAAGGCGGTCGAGCGTCTCGGCGTCCCGTCGATCATGATGACCGACGGCCCGCACGGGCTGCGCAAGCAGGCCGCCGGCAGCGATCACCTGGGGCTCGCCGCGAGCGTCCCCGCCACCTGCTTCCCGCCCGCCGTCGCGCTGGGCTCGTCGTGGGATGAGGAACTCGCGCAGCGGGTGGGCGTCGCGCTCGGTGTCGAGTCCGCCGTCGAGGACGTGGCCGTGATCCTCGGTCCGGGCGTCAACATCAAGCGCTCGCCGCTGTGCGGGCGCAACTTCGAGTACTTCTCGGAGGACCCGATCGTCAGCGGCGCTCTCGGCGCGGCGCTGGTGCGCGGCATCCAGTCGCAGGGCGTGGGGGCTTCGCTCAAGCACTTCGCCGCCAACAACCAGGAGACCGACCGGCTGCGCGTGTCGAGCGACGTCGACCCCCGGCCGCTCCGCGAGATCTACCTGCGCGGCTTCCAGCGCGTCGTCGAGGACGCGCAGCCGTGGACCGTGATGTGCGCCTACAACCGCATCAACGGCGTCTACGCCTCGGAGGACCCGTGGCTGCTCACCCAGGTGCTGCGCGGCGAATGGGACTTCCGCGGTCTCGTCGTCTCGGACTGGGGCGCGGTCAACAACCGCGTCGTGGGTCTGCCCGCGGGCCTCGACCTCGAGATGCCGGCCAGTGGCGGGGTCACCGACGCCCAGCTCGTCGCGGCCGTGAACGACGGCACGCTGGATGAGGCGGCGCTCGACATCGCGGCGGGCCGCGTGCTGGACCTCGTGCGCAAGGCGGGCGAGCGTGCGGACGTCGACGGCTTCGACGTCGATGCCCACCACGCGTTGGCGCGCGAGGCGGCGTCCCGCTCGATCGTGCTGCTGAAGAACGACGACGCCCTCCTGCCGCTCGATCGCGATGCGCGCCTCGCGGTGATCGGCACGTTCGCCGCCGAGCCCCGCTACCAGGGCGCCGGCTCGTCGCTCATCAACCCCACCCGCCTGGATGCCGCGCTCGATGCGATCCGCGAGGCGTCGAACGCCGAGGTGGCCTACGCGGCCGGCTTCACGCTCGACGGTTCGGGCGACGCCGCGGCCCTCCGCGACGAGGCGGTCGCCGCCGCATCCGCCGCCGACGTGGCCGTCGTGTTCCTGGGGCTGCCCGCCGCGGAGGAGTCGGAGGGCTTCGACCGTACGCACATCGACCTGCCCGCCGCCCAGCTCGCGGTGCTCGACGCCGTGCGTGCCGCCAACCGGCGCGTGGTCGTCGTGCTCTCCAACGGCGGGGTCGTCGCGCTGCCGTTCGCCGACGACGTGCCGACGATCCTCGAGGGATGGCTGCTCGGGCAGGCGGGTGGCTCCGCCACGGCCGACGTGCTGTTCGGCGACGCCAATCCGTCGGCGAAGCTGACCGAGACCATCCCGCTGCGGCTCGAGGACAGCCCGTCGTACGGGTCCTTCCCGGGCGAGTTCGGCCACGTGCGCTACGGCGAGGGACTCCTGGTCGGCTACCGCGGCTTCGACGCCAAGCGCACCGATGTCGCATTCCCGTTCGGGCATGGGCTGTCGTACACGACCTTCTCCTACGGGGACGCCACCGCCGAGCTGACCGACACGGGCGACCTCCGGGTCGCGGTCGACGTCACGAACGCGGGCGATGTCGCGGGCCGCGAGGTCGTCCAGGTGTACACGTCGCTGGTCGAGTCGGTCGTCGCACGGGCGCCGCGCGAGCTCAAGTCCTTCGGCGTCGTGGCGCTCGACGCCGGCGAGACGCGGCGCGTGGAGCTCGTCGTGCGGCGTGCCGACCTGGCCTACTGGGACACGCGTGTCGACGAGTGGATCGTCGAGGGCGGCACGTACACGGTGGATGTCGCCGCCTCGAGCCGCGACATCCGATCGAGCGTGGATGTGGAGATCGCGGGCGACGAGGTGCGGCCGCTCCTCAGCAGCGCGTCGTCGATCGGGGAGCTGCTGGAGAACCCCGTCACCTCGCCGGTCATCCGTGACGCGCTCACGCCCATGTTCGGCGACGACGAGGGGATGCTGAAGATGATGGCGTCGTTCCCCATCGGCCGTCTCGCCGCGTTCCCCGGCGCACCCGTGACGTCCGCCCAGATCGACGAGCTGATCGCCGCCGGCAACGCCTGACCCCACCCCATCCGAGCCTCCGCCCGCCAGCCCGGCGCCCCCGCATCCGGTCCGCCCGCGTCCCGCGAGCACAACGGCGGAGATGCGGGGGCGCCGCGCCGATTATCGTGCCCGTGCCCCCGGCGTGTCATGTGCGGCATCCGCCGTTGTGCGAGGGAGGGCGGATGCGGTTGGTCCGACCTCGGGTGGGTCAGGGTGTGGGTGCCCCGCACCCCTGACGCCCCGCATCCCGTCGCCCGGCAGTCGCCCCCGCATCCCCACCTGCACAACGGCGGGGATGCGGGAAGACACGCCGGTGGATGCGTCGAGTTCCCCGGCATGTCGTGTGCCTCATCCGCCGTTGGGCAAGCCGGGCGCCGTGTAGGCCGGGCAGGCACCGACTTACCCACCACATGCAGCACGAGCGGAGGAGATCCGGCGAACGGAGGACGTACATCCCATGAAACGTCCTCCGCTCGCCGGATCCCCTCCGCTCAGCGTGTGCGGCGGGGCGGGACCCAGCGGCGGCGCCCAGCGGCGGGCCCAGGTGCGGGCGAGAGGCTCAGCCGTCGCGGCGGGCACCTGCCGACGGCACGACCGTGAAGATGTGCGGCGCGGCGAAGCCGGCGTCCGCGAAGGCACGCTCGACCGCGAGCGAGACCTCGACGCGCCGATCGCGGTCGACGAGGGCGATCGCGGCGCCGCCGAAGCCGCCGCCGGTCATGCGGGCGCCGACCGCGCCGGCGGAGACGGCCGCATCCACCGCGGTGTCGAGCTCGGGGATCGAGATCTCGAAGTCGTCGCGCATGGAGGCGTGCGAGGCGAGCAGCAGCTCGCCGATCGCGCGGGGCCCCTGTTCTCGCAGGGTGCGCACGGTGTCGAGCACCCGCTGGTCCTCGGTCACGACGTGGCGCACCCGGCGGAAGGTGACGTCGTCGGTCTTCGCCTGCACCTCGGGCAGGTCGTCGACCTGCAGGTCGCGCAGCGCCGGCACACCCATGGCGGCCGCGCCGCGCTCGCAGGCGGCGCGGCGCTCGCCGTAGCCGCCGGTGGAGTGCGCGTGCTTCACGCCGGTGTCGATGACCAGCACCTCGAGGCCCGCCTCGGCGAAACCGAGCGGGACGACCGTGGTGTCGAGCGAACGGCAGTCGAGGAAGATCGCGGCATCGGTCTCGCCGAGCATCGACGCCATCTGATCCATGACGCCGGTGGGGGCTCCCACGGCCTCGTTCTCGGCGACGCGGCCGGCCTTGGCGAGGGCCACGCGGTCGAGTCCGAGCTCCCAGACGTCGTTGAGGGCGGATGCGGTGGCGCCCTCGATCGCCGCCGAGGACGACAGGCCGGCGCCGACTGGCACGTCGCTCGCGATCGCGATGTCGACACCGGTGACGTCGGCGGCGGTGCGGCCGGATGCGGCCAGCAGCGCCCACGCGATGCCGAGGGGGTAGGTCGACCACTCCGGCACGCTCGCACGCCCGGCGGGGAAGAGCGCGTCGAGCTCGTCGAGTGCGACCTCGACCGGGATCGGGTCGAACGTCGAGACGACACGGATGCGGCCGTCGTCGCGGCGGCCGACCTGCGCGTGGGTGCGGTGCTCGATCGCGAAGGGCAGCACGAAGCCGTCGTTGTAGTCGGTGTGCTCGCCGATCAGGTTGACGCGCCCCGGCGCCGACCAGTGGCCCTCGGGGGAGTGCCCGGTGAGCTCGAAGAACAGGGTCCGGGCGGCGGTCGCCGCATCCACGGTGGTCACAGGTCGATTCCTTCCACGGCCTCGCGCAGACGTGCAGCCGAGGTCTCGGGCGGCACGTCGCCGATCCAGGCGCCCATGGCGGCCTCGGATCCGGCGAGGTACTTCAGTTTGTCGGCCGCACGGCGCGGCGAGGTCAGTTCCAGGTGCAGGCGGGCGCCGTCGCGCCCGACGTTCACGGGCGCCTGGTGCCAGGCCGCGATGTACGGCGTCGGCGTCTCGTAGAGCGCATCGACGCCGCGGAGCAGCCGCAGGTAGAGCGGCGCCAGCTCGTCGCGCTCGGCGGCGGACGTCTCGGCGAAGTCGGCCACGTGGCGGTGGGGCACCAGGTGCACCTCGAGGGGCCAACGTGCGGCGAACGGCACGAACGCGCTCCAGTGCTCGCCGCGCAGGATCACGCGCTCGCTCGCGAGCTCGAAGTCCAGGATGCGGTCGAACAGGTCGTCGCCGGTGTTCTCGAGCGCCGTGAGCAGGCGGTGCGTGCGCGGTGTCACGTACGGGTAGGCGTAGATCTGGCCGTGCGGATGCGGCAGCGTGACGCCGATCTCCTGGCCACGGTTCTCGAACGGGAAGATCTGCTGGATGCCGGGGAGCACCGACAGGGCAGCGGTGCGATCGGCCCACGCCTCGATCACGGTGCGCGCGCGGGTCACCGTCTGGGTGCCGAACGAGCCGGAGTGCTCCGGGCTGAAGCACACGACCTCGGTGCGTCCGACGGAGGTGCGCGTGCGGCCGAGGCCGTACTCGGCCAGATCCGCCAGGCTCCGCGGCGGGTCGATGGCCGCGGGGACGTCGTCGGTCGCCTGCGCGAGCGCGGGGCCGAACGAGGGCGACTTGTTCTCGAAGACCGCGACGTCGTAGCGCGACGGGATCTCCGAGGGGTTCGTGGGCGTCTGCGGCGAGAGCGGGTCGAGCTCGGCCGGCGGCAGGAACGCGCGATTCTGCCGGTTCGCGGCGATCGAGATCCAGTCGCCGGTCAGCACGTCGAGCCGCATGGTGGCGGTCTCGGGCCGCGGAGCCAGGTCGCGCGCATCGATCGCGCGCTCGGCGCCGAGGGTCGTGCCCTGGTCGTCGTAGTAGATCAGTTCGCGACCGTCGGCGAGGCGGGTGGGTCGCTTGACGACGCCCGCACCGAGGGTGACGCTGTGCTCGGGTATGTTCACGATAACACGCTACATTCCGGCCGTGATATCGTCAACACACCCGGCGAAAGGGGCTCCGATGCGTGTCTCCATGGCGGATGTGGCCGCGCACGCGGGCGTGTCGGCGCAGACGGTCTCGCGCGTCGCGAACGACAGCCCGAGGGTCGATCCGGCCACGCGTGCGCGGGTCGAGGCCTCGATGGCGGCGCTGGGGTACCGCATGAACCGCGCCGCCCGGGCGCTCCGCACCGGGCAGACGCGCACCATCGGGCTCGTCGTGTCGACGCTCGCCTCGGTGGGAAACTCGCGCATGCTGCAGGCCATCGCCGAGGCCGCGGCCAGCCGCGACTACGCGCTGGCGGTCATCACCGTCGCCGGCACCCGCGACATCGCCGAGGCCTTCGCCCAGCTGCGCGATCAGGGCGTCGACGGAGCGGTCGTGCTCAACGAGGCGACGCGCCTCGCCCGCGACGCCGCCCCTCCCACCGGTCTCCGTCTCGTGGTGGTCGATTCGCCCGCCGATGACCGCTTCGCGATCGTGCAGACCGACCACGCCGCCGGGGCGGCCGACGCGGTGCGTCACCTCCTGGCCGGCGGACACGCGACGGTGCATCATCTGGCCGGGCCCGCGACCTCGTTCGCCGCCCGCGAGCGCGAGCGCGGCTGGCGCGAGGCGCTCGACGCCGCCGGCGCCGCCGTGCCCCCGGTCGTGCGGGGAGACTGGACCTCGCGCGCCGGCCACGCCGCGGGCGCGGAGCTGGCCGACGCGACCGCCGTCTTCGTCGCCAACGATCAGATGGCGCTCGGGCTCCTGCGCGCGCTCGCCGACGCCGGTCGCCGCGTGCCTGAGGACGTCGCCGTCGTCGGCTTCGACGACATCGTGGATGCGGCCGAGTTCCGGCCCCCGCTCACGACCGTCCGCCAGGACTTCGACGCCCTCGGCACCCTGGCCGTCTCGTCGCTGGTCGCGATGATCGAGGGGGGCGTGCCCGCATCCGAGCAGACGGTCCCGACGGAACTCGTCCTGCGCCGGAGCTCACGCGCCTGAGCCGACGCGCCCGAGCACGCGCACGCCCGCCCGCACACACGCCCGCACGCCCGACGCCCGCCCCCGCGCGACGCGAGGGGCGCCCGCCGCCGTCTCCGCGAGCGGAGAGCGACGACGAACGCCCCTCGAGGGTGTCGGGAGGATTACTCCGCGACGGGGATCGACTGCGACTCGAGCGTCTGGATGGTGGACGCCTGACCCTTGGCCAGCGCCTCGGCCAGCGTGCCGCTGCCGGTGACCGCGCCCTTGAAGCCGTCGGACACATCCGCGTACGTCTGCGTCATGGTCGGGCCCCACACGAAGTTCGGCGAGACCTCGGTGGCCGCCTGGGCGAACACGTCGTAGATCTTCTGGCCGCCGTAGAACTCCACACCCTCGGCGAGCGAGGGCAGCTGCAGGCCCGCGGTCGTGGCCGGGTAGATGTTGGCCGACTCGTTGAGGGCGGCGAGGGCCTCCTCCGACGTGTTCAGCCAGAGCGCGAACTTCGTCGCCTCGTAGAGGTGGTCGCTGCCCTTGAGGACGGCGATCGAGGATCCGCCCCAGTTGCCGGCGACGGCGTCGCCCGCGGACCACTGCGGCAGCGGTGCGACGGACCATCCGCCGGCGGTGTCGGGAGCGCCCGAGGAGATCGAGTTGGCGCCCCAGACGGCGGAGTTCCAGGTCCAGACCTCGCTGGAGTTGTAGGCGTTGTTCCACTCATCGGTCCACGCGGGGTAGGCCGAGACGAGGTCCTCGTCGAGGAGTTCCTGCCAGTAGTCGGCGACCTTCTCGGACGCCTCATCGGTCAGCGTGACATCCCACGCCTCGCCATCGTTGGCGAACCACTGTCCGCCGGCCTGCCAGACGAATCCGGCGAACTGGTTGATGTCGCCGGTGGAGAAGTTGGTGATGTAGCCGCCGAGCGCGCGGATCTGCCGTGCGGCCTCCTTGTACTCGTCCCAGGTGGTGGGCACGGCGATGTTGTTGGCCGTGAAGAGGTCGGAGCGGTAGAACAGCGCCATCGGGCCGATGTCCTGCGGGATGCCGTAGACGCTGGCGTCGGTGCCGAGGGTGACCTGGCCCCATGCCCAGTCCACGAACTGGTCCTCGGCGGCGACCACGTCGGCGCAGGCGCTGAGGTCTTCGACGCCGTCCTGCACGAGGAAGTTCGGCAGGGCGTCGTACTCGACCTGACCGAGATCGGGGGCGTTGCCGGCCGCGATCTGGTTGAAGAAGTTCTGGTACGTGCCGCTGTTGCCGTTGGGGCCGGTCTGCACCTTGACCTGGATGTCGGGGTTGTCGGCGTTCCAGAGCTCGACGACCTCCTCGATCCCGGGGATCCAGGAGGTGAACTCGAGGGTGACGTCGCCCCCGGCGGGCGCGCAGTCCCCGCCCGCGGCTGCGTCGTTGCTGCCGCCGCCGGCAGAGCAGCCGGCGAGCAGGAGCGCCGAGAGTGCGACGACCGCTGCCGCCTTCTTCTTCGAATGCTGCATTTCGATGCCTTTCTTGGTGGTGTGCCGGGCGGGTCTTTCCGCCCGACGGGGACCGGACGGGCAGGGCCGTCCGGAGTCTGGTTACTTGATGGCGCCCGCCCCGAGCCCGCCGCGCCAGAAGCGCTGCAGGAGCAGGAACGTGACGATGAGGGGGATGACCGACAGCAGGGCGCCGATCAGCACCAGGCCGCGCAGTTCCGGCAGCTGGTTGAGCTGGTTGTTCCAGCCGTACAGCCCGTAGACGACGGGGAAGAGCTCTTCGCTGCGCAGCATGATCAGCGGCAGGAAGAAGTTGTTCCAGATCGCGACGAACTGGAAGAGGAACATCGTCACGAGCGCGGGGGTCATGAGTCGCATGCTCACGGTGAAGAACGTGCGGATCTCACCCGCGCCGTCGAGTCGGCTGGCCTCGAGCAGCTCGTCGGGCACCGAGGACGCGGCGAAGATCCGCGCCAGGTACACGCCGAACGGACTCACGATCGAGGGCAGGAACACCGACCAGAACGTGTTGGTCAGCTGCGCCTGGCTGAAGATCAGGAAGAGCGGCAGGGCCAGCGCCGTGGCGGGCACGAGCACACCGCCGAGCACGACGTTGAAGAGGAACTCGCGTCCGGGGAAGCGGTACTTCGCGAGGGCGTACCCGGCCATCGCGGCCAGCAGCGTCGCGATGGCGCCGCCGAGTCCCGCGTACAGCAGCGAGTTTCCGAGCCAGCGCAGGTACACGCCGTCGCGGTAGGCGAACAGCGTGCCGATGTTCTCGAACAGGCGCATGTCGGCGAACCACAGCGGGTTCGTCGTCAGGATGTCGCCGGTGTCCTTGCTGGAGGCGACCAGGAGCCACCACAGGGGCAGCAGGAAGTAGACGGTGAACACCGCCATGATCAGCATCGCGGAGGTGCGCGACACCAGGGGCTCGCGGATGCGGCCGGCCGTGCTCGCGAGACGGCTGCTCGTCAGACTGGCGCTCATGCGTTGCCCTTCCGCTGCATGTACTTCATGAATCCGAACGACAGCACGAACGTCGTGACCGCGAGCACGACCGAGAAGGCCGCGGCGAGGTTCGTGTTCGGGATGGATGCGGTGGCGTACACCGTCATGTTCGGGGTGAACGTGCTGGTCACGGCCGAGCTGAACGACCGGAAGACCTGCGGCTCGGCCAGGAGCTGCAGCGTGCCGATGATGGAGAAGATCGCCGTCATGACGATCGCGGGGCGCACGAGCGGGATCTTGATCGACCAGGCGATGCGGATGTGGCCGGCCCCATCCAGCCGCGCGGCCTCGTAGATCTCGGTGGGGATCGACAGCAGCGACGAGTAGATGATCAGCATGTTGTAGCCGACGTAGACCCAGGTGACCACGTTGGCGATCGACCAGAGCACGAGGTCGGCGCCGAGGAAGTTGACGTTCTGGGTGAGGGCGGTGAACGGCGACAGGTTGGGGGAGAAGAGCGAGCCCCACATGATCGCGGCGATGACGCCGGGGACCGCGTACGGCACGAAGAACGCGAGGCGGAAGAACCGCTTGCCCTTGACCAGCGGCGAGTCCAGCAGCAGCGCGAAGAGCAGCGCGAGGCCGAGCATGACCGGCACCTGGACGACGCCGAACAGCAGCATCCGGCCGACCGACGCCCAGAAGGCCTCGTTCTGGAAGACGAGGGCGTACTGCGTGAGGCCGCCGAACACCAGCTCGGCCTTCCCGAACGTGCCGTCGCGCTGCACGACGAGCAGCGACTGCACCGTGGCGAACACGATCGGCAGCACGTAGAAGAGCGAGAAGAGGATGCCGAAGGGCACCAGCAGGATCGCGATCGCCCCCTTGTGGGGGACGCGGGGTCGCCCGCGCCGCGGCGCCGGGGCGGTGGTGGTGGTCACGAGGCCTCCTCGATGATGCGGATTCCGCCGGCGGGGACGACGACCCGGCCCTCGGCCTGCTCGCCGGAGAGCAGGTCGCGTCCGTGCGCGTCGATGACGGCGTCGGCGTCGGCGTGGTTGATGGCGAACAGGAAGCTGCGGTCGGTGCCGTCGCGGCGCACGACCTCGAGTCCGGCCGGACGATCGGCGTCGGTCGGAACTCCCGCGCCCGCGGCGATCTCGACGATCAGGTCGCGGTAGGCGTCGGCGTCGGGCAGCGTGGCGAGGTACCAGGCGGTGCCCTCGCCGGCGCGACGCCGGGTGAGGGCGGGGGCGCCGGCGGCGGGACCGTCGGCGAAGGCGTCGATGACGTCGGCGTCGACCGCCCGCATCCGTTCCGCCCACACCGAGCCCGTCGCGCCGGAGCGGAGCGCGACCCGCTCGGTCGGGAACAGCGGCGCGAACTCTTCGACCGAGACGCCGAGCAGCTCGCGGAACGCGCCCGGGTAGCCGCCGAGCCCCACGCGGTCCTGTTCGTCGACGATGCCGCTGTAGAAGGTCACCAGCAGCGAGCCGCCGCCCGTCACGTACGCGGAGAAGACCTCGGCCTCGGATGCGCGCACCAGGTGCAGGCACGGGGCGACGACCAGGGCGTAGTCGCCGAGGTCGGCCCCGGGGGCGACGACGTCGACCGTGAGGCCGGCACGCGAGAGCGCGGCGTGCGCGGCGTGCACCTGGTCGAGGTAGGACAACGCCTCGCTCGGACGCCCCTCGCCCTCGGCGGCCCACCAGCTCTCCCAGCTGAAGACGATGGCGGCCTGGCCGCGGACGCGGCTGCCCACCACCGGGCGGAGCGCCCGGATCATGTCACCGAGTTCGCGCACGCCCTGCCAGGCGGCGGTGTCGGTGCCGGCGTGCGGCACGAGCGCGGAGTGGTACTTCTCGGCGCCCTGCGCCGACGCCCGCCACTGGAAGAAGCAGATGCCGTCGGCGCCGCGGGCGACGTGGGCGGCGACGTTGCGCAGCAGCTCTCCGTCCGCCTTGGCGCGGTTGTAGGGCTGCCAGTTCACGGCGCCGGTGGAGGTCTCCATGAGCAGCCACGGTGCGCCGCCGGCGAGCCCGCGCGTGAGGTCGGCGGCGAACGACAGCTCCGCCCGGGGCGAGGGCAGGCGCTGGTCGAGGTAGTGGTCGTTGGCGACCACATCCATCTCGGCCGCCCAGCTCCAGTAGTCGAGGTTGCGGATGTGGGCGGTGACCATGAAGTTGGTCGTGACCGGCACGCTGCTGCGCTCGCGGATGATCGCGGCCTCGGCGCGGTAGAGCCCGAGCTGCTCGTCGGAGCTGAAGCGCTGGAAGTCGAGCAGCTGAGAGGGGTTGCGCAGCGAGAGTGCGCGCAACGGCGGCAGGATCTCGTCCCACGCGCCGTAGCGCTGGCTCCAGAACGACGTGCCCCACGCCGTGTTGAGGGCGTCGATCGTCTCGTAGCGCTCGCGCAGCCAGTCGCGGAAGGCGACGGCGCTGGCCTCGCAGTAGCAGAGCGCGTTGTGGCAGCCGAGTTCGTTCGACACGTGCCAGAGGGCGACGGCGGGGTGGTCGGCGTACCGGTCGGCGACGCGGGTGACCAGCTCTGCCGCGTAGGCGCGGAAGACGGGGGAGCTCGGGCAGTAGGCCTGGCGACCGCCCGGGTAGCGGCGGGTGCCGTCGTCGGTCATGGGCAGCAGCTCGGGGTGGAGACGCGTGAGCCACGGCGGCGGCGAGGCGGTACCGGTGCCGAGGTTCACCCGGATGCCGGAGGCGTGCAGCAGATCGATGACCGCATCCAACTCGGTGAAGTCCCACTGCCCCGGAGCCGGGTTGATCGAGGACCACCCGAAGACGTTGATGGCGACGAGGCTGACGCCGACCTCGTTCATGAGGCGGACGTCCTCGTCCCAGACGGAACGGTCCCACTGCTCGGGGTTGTAGTCGCACCCGAGGATCAGGCCCCGGCCTGCGAGGGTGGCGAGATGGACGGCGTCGGGCATCCCGGTTGCGCTCCTTTGCGTAGCTGTGAACGTGCACACATCCGGTCGACCGGTGCGGGGTCGAAGAATCTGTGAACGTGCACATACTGACACCATCTGCGCCACGAGGTCAAGTCGTCGCGCCGATAGGCTGCTCACATGACCGTTCCACCGCCCGTCCACCGTCGCAGCACCGTGCACGACGTGGCGCGGGCGGCGGGCGTCTCCCGCGGCACGGTGAGCCGCGTGCTCAACGGCGGATACGTGTCGGGGCCGGCGCGGGAGGCGATCGAGGCCGCGATCCGCGACGTCGGCTACGTGCCCAACAACGCGGCCCGCAATCTGGTGCGTCAGCGCACACAGGCGATCGGCTTCATCGTGCACGAGCCGCACTCGCTCTTCCTGGAAGACCCCAACATCGGCGGCATCATGCTGGGCGCCAACACCACGCTCTCCGAGGCGGACTACCAGATGGTGTGCGTCGTCGTCGACACCACCCGTGACACCGACCGCGTCGCCCGCTACCTGTCGGGCGGCTTCGTCGACGGCGCGGTCATCGTGTCGGCCCGCCACCAGGACCCCATCACCGAGGTCGTCGAGCGCCTGCGCCTGCCGGTGGCGTTCGTCGGCCACCCGCCCGGCATCAGCGGGGCATGGGTCGGCATCGACAACCGCGGAGCGGCCGAGACGATCACCGCCCGGCTGCGCGGCACCGGCCGCCGCCGCATCGGCATGATCGCCGCCGCCCTCGACCGCGACTCGGGCAGTGACCGCCTCGCCGGCTTCCGCGCCGCGATGGGCGACGCGTTCGACGAAGACCTCGTCGAGCCCGTGCCGCTCTACGCCTT
>NZ_JBFBHG010000034.1:0-24975 GCF_040685095.1 Microbacterium sp. NPDC089189 | reverse complement strand
TCCCTCCGCCCCGGTGGCCTACCCTCTCCGTGCCCGGTGTCTCTGTTGTGCGCCGGCGCGAGGGGGGGTTTACCCCGCTGTCTCGGCGCGAAAGTGCTGTCTCGCGGGTCCAGGCCGTGGCGGGGTCAGGCGGGGGTGGGGGCGTGGGCGAGACGCCAGGTGGCGTCGGGGATCTCGCCCACGGTGGCGACCGTCACGGCGCGGGCGGAGGCCGCGCGGGGCTCGAGGTGGGCGACGCAGCCGTGCGACGCCTCGATGCGCACCGCGACGCCGTGGGGGCGCAGCACCGCCATGAGCGCGTCGGCGATCTGCTGGCCGAGTCGCTCCTGCAGCTGTGGGCGGCGGGCGGCGAGCTCGACGAGCGATGCGATGCGGCTGAGGCCGGCGATGTGATGGCTCGGGGCGTAGAAGACGTCGACCGTGCCGTCGAAGGGCAGCAGGTGGTGCTCGCACACCGAACGGAACGGGATGCCGGTCATGCCGACCAGCTCTCCCGGCTGCTCGTTCTCGGTGAGGGCGACCGGTGCCCCGAGAGCGGATGCGGGGTCCACCCCGAGTCCCGAGAACAGGTCGAGCATGAGATCGGCGACGCGTTCGGGCGTGCGCAGGAGCCCCAGGCGGTCGGCGTCCTCGCCGACCGCGAGCAGGAGCTCGCGAACGGCGGCCACCGCGCGGTCGCGGTCGGTGCGGGTCGTCACGTCGGTCATGAGGCGGCCTCCGGTCCGTCGAGGCGCGTGACGAGATCGAGCCCCGCCGTGGCCCAGGCGATCTCGCCGCGGGCCCGCTCGACCAGACCCTCGTAGGCGAACCGCTTGTAGGCGATCGTGCGCTCGCGGTCGGCCGGGGCCGTGACGGCGAGGCGGCGCAGCAGCATGGGGTTGTCGACGGCGTCGATGCGCCGGAGCTCGCCCTCCCACTGGCCGAGCTCACCCTCCCACTGCGCGATGTGGGCGCGGAGGAACGCGCGCGCATCCGCGGGGGAGGCGGATTCGAGGTAGGCGGCGCGCAGGTGCGCGGGATCGCGGACGCGTTGGTACTCGGGCGGTGCCGCCATCCAGTCGAGGAACGCCTGCTCGCCCGCGGGGGTGATGTGGTACATCCGGCGGGTGCCGCGTTCGCCGCGGGCCTGCTCCTCGCCTTCGATGAGTCCCTCGGACTCCATCTTGCGCAGTTCGGGGTAGATCTGGGAGTCGGGCGCGTGCCACACGTGGCCCACCGAGACGGTGAACTGCTTCTGCAGGTCGTAGCCGGACTGCGGGCCGACCCGCACGAGCGCCAACAGCGCGTATCGCAGGCTCATCGCGGTTCCTCCTTGGTGCTCCGCCGTCGGTCGAGGGTATCCGGCGGGGACGGATCCCCGCCGGTCCCCCGTTGACGGTGCGGGGGTGACGGCGTCGCCGCCGTCACCCCCGGTCGGTCGTGCTCAGTCGTTGTAGCCGGTGCGCCATCCGCCCTGGTACGTCTGGCGGGCGACGGTCGAGTACGGCACGGGGCTGACGACCGCGCGGACCTCGGTCTGCTCGTGACGCTCCACGGAGGCCTTGGAGGTGCCGCCGTCGGGCTCGCCCCACACGACCTTCAGCTCGGTGCCCTCGGGCACGTCGGGGGCGACGACGCCGAGCGACAGACCGCGCTTCTCGTTGGCGCTGTAGCCCGTGAACATCGAGAAGCCGACGACGGTGCCGTCCGCATCCACGACCGAGTCGTAGTTGGCCGATCCGTAGTTGGCCAGCGGCAGGTCGAAGAACTTGTAGGTCGGGCCGTCGACGTTGAGGAGCGAGCCCCAGACCTTCGCCAGGTCCTCGGCGTTCCACGCCAGCGTGACCTTCTTGCGCTGGGATGCGGGATCGATCTTCTCGAGCGCGTCGCGACCGATGAAGTCGTGGTCGAACTTCACGAACGAGCCGTAGCCGAGCTCCCACGGGGTCAGGTAGTAGTCCTCGATGTTGTCCGAGACGAACGAGCCGGCGAGCGTGCCGGTGGCCTCGTAGCTGTCGACGCCCAGCCACTCGCGGTATCCGCGCTCGGCCTCGCCCGAGTAGATCGCGGGCAGCGGCGACGGGATCCATCCCGACTCGAGCGTGTTCGACGGGTACGCGCGGGATCCGACGGGCACCAGCCCGAACTCGGCACCGGCCTCGACGACCGCGTCGCGGATGGCGTCGTGGTCGGCGTACGGGCCCCAGATCTCGAGTCCGGGTGCGCCGGCCATGCCGTGACGGAGCGTGCGCACGGTCTTGCCGGCGATCGTCATGGTGGACATGTTGAAGAAGCCGAGCTTCTCGAGGGGTCCGCCGTTGAGCTTCTCGATGACCGACCAGGCGTTCGGGCCCTGGATCTGGAAGCGGTAGTACTGGCGGGTGACGGGGTGGCCGTACGGGCGCGACGGCGAACGGCGGTCGACGGAGATGTCGAGGTTGCCGTAGCCGCCGGTCTCGCCGTGGTAGAGCAGCCAGTTCGACGCCGGCGCGCGGCCGACGTAGACGTACTCGTCCTCCGCCTCGCGGAAGAGGATGCCGTCGCCGATCACGTGTCCGGACGCGGTCGTGGGCACGTACTGCTTGGCCTTGTTCACGGCGAAGTTGGCGACCGAGTTGATCGCGGTGTCGCTGATGAGACGGATGGCGTCCGAGCCCGAGAGGAACACATTGTCCATGTGGTGGGACTGGTCGTACAGGACAGCGGTGTTGCGCCAGGCCTGCTGCTCCTTGATCCAGTTCTGGAAGTCCGCCGGAACGACGGGATAGATGTAGGAGCCGATCTGCGAATTGCGCAGCATCTCGACGGGGTTGGTGCCGTCGATGAGTTCCTGCAGGTTGCTGGCCACGAGTGAACCTCTCTGTTCTCGGGAGACGGTGCCTCGGATGAGGCGCCGGGGTCTAAAAGACGATGGTGTGGTTGCCGTGTCGGATGACGCGGTCCTCGGCGTGCCACTGCACGGCACGGGAGAGCACGGCGCGTTCCACGTACGCGCCGCGGGCCTGGAGATCGGCGGCGCTCATCGAGTGGTCGACGCGGGCGACGTCCTGCTCGATGATCGGGCCCTCGTCGAGGTCCTTGGTGACGTAGTGGCTGGTCGCGCCGATGAGCTTGACGCCGCGCTCCTTGGCCTTCTTGTAGGGGCCGGCGCCGATGAAGGCGGGCAGGAAGGAGTGGTGGATGTTGATCACCGGCACGCCGACGCCCTCGAGGAAGTCGTCGGACAGGATCTGCATGTAGCGCGCCAGGACGACGAAGTCGACGTTGCCGGCGAGCAGCTTGACGATCTCGGCCTCGGCCGCCGCCTTGTCGGGGCCCTGCGAGGGCACGTGGAAGAACGGGATGCCGAACGAGCGCACGTCGTCCGCCGTGTTGGTGTGGTTGGAGATCACCATCGGGATGGTGACGTTGAGCTCGCCGCGGCGGTGGCGCCAGAGGAGCTCGAGCAGGCAGTGGTCGCTCGTCGAGGCGAGGATCGCCATCCGCTTCGGCACGGACTGGTCGGTGAGGCGCCACTGCATGCCGTACGGCGTGAGCGTCGCCTCGAGGTCCGCCTCGATGTCGGCGAACGCACCGGCCAGGTCGGGGCGGTGGAACTCGACCCGCTGGAAGAAGGCGCCGCCCTCGGGGTTGTCGGAGTACTGGTCGAGCGTGACGATGTTGGCCTTGTTGCGCGTGATGAGGCCGGTCACGGCCGCGACGAGCCCGGGCTGGTCGGGGCCGTGCACGATCAGGCAGGCGTGATCACGGAGGGCTTCGGTGTGCAGGGTCATGCGCGGGTTCTCCTCAGGACTGCGCGGCGATGTAGTCGCGGGCCCACTCGGATGTCGCCCGCAGACCGCCGAACGTATAGAAGTGAATTTTGACAGGTCCGCGGGACTGCTCCTGCGCGACGAGGGCGCCGAGGTCGCCGATGAAGCTGTCCGGGCCGGCCGTTCCCATGAGGTTGGTGAGCGAGAAGCCGTACTTCTTCACGATCATGGCGTTGGCGCCGACGCCGAAGCGGCGGGCGAAGCCGATGAGGCGCTTGATGCCGGCGGGGCCGGGCGTGCCGATGCGGATCTCGGTCGCGATGCCGCGGGCGCGCACCTGGTCGATCCACGCGACGACCGGGTCGGTGTCGAACGCGAACTGGGTGAGGATGACCGCGTCCAGCCCCGCATCCGCGAGGGCGGCCGACTTGTCCTCGAGGTGGCGCCACAGCACGTCCGAGGGGATGTCGGGGTGGCCCTCGGGGTACCCCGCGATCGACACCTCGCGCACGCCGTACTTCTCGAGCAGGCCGGAACGGATGACCGACAGCGAGTCGGGGTAGGGGCCCTCGGGCTCGGCCGGGTCACCGCCCACGGCGAACACGTGCTCGGTCGCGCCCACCTGCTGCAGGCGGTCGAGGAACTCCTCGAGACCGGCCGCGGACGACAGGCGCCGGGCCGACAGGTGGGGGACGGGGATGAAGCCCATGTCCTTCACCGCCTTGGCGGCGGCGACGCGCATGTCGAGGTCCTCGTTGCCGAGGAACGTGACGTTGATCTTGGTGCCGGCGGGGATCACATCGCGGGCCTCTTCCAGGCCGGGGACGTCTTTGCCGGTCATCTCGAGCGAGAAGCCGTCGAGCAAGGCGAGGGATGCGGCCGGGTCGGGGGCCGGAGTCGTACGTGCCACGGATCGTGGTCCTTCCGCTCTAGGAGGGCGTCTTTGCCGCTCTGCCGAGGACATTACCTATGTCGATAGGTAATGGCAAGAGGGATTTCTCTTGAAGGGAAGCGCGGGCGGTGACAGGTGCCTCTATGGTTCATGGATAAACCAATGGAGGTGGGCGATGGACGCAGAAGCAGTGACCCTCGTGTGGCGGGTGCGCGACAGTCTCGTGGCGTACATGAGCGTCGACCCGGCGTTCGAGGTCGAGGTCGTCGGCGAGGCATCGTTCTCGCCCGAGGCGGGGGTGCGTCTGCCCGCCCGTCGCCTGCCGGACGGGCGGATCGTCGCCGAGGGCGGCGTCATCCTGCGCGCCCATGGCGGAGCGCTGCAGATCCCGCTCGTCGACGTGCGCGTCGAGGACGGCGCGCTGTGGGTCCGCGACCCCGAGGACGCCGAGCGCGGGCTCCGGCTCGTGACGGTCGCGCCGTCGGCCGCGGGAGGCGCCGATGTCTTCGACACGGCGCTCGCGCCCGAGGCCGACCTGCTCTTCATGTACAACTACGCGCCGGGGGTGCCGTTCGCGCCGCTGTCGGTCGAAGCGGCGGTCTGATCGGCCGGATCGCGCAGGATCTCGCTCTCGTACTCCTGCATCGACTCGCTCGCATCGACCATCTTCACCAGCAGCGCGTTCAGCTGCGTGATCTCGGCCGGCGTCAGCGTCTCGTGCAGGATCTCCTGCCGGCGCATCGCGACGGGCATGAAGTCGTCGTGGACCTCGATGCCGGATGCGGTGAGGTAGAGATGGCGCGAGCCCCGCGGGCCGTCGAGTTGCGCGATCAGCTCGCGCGTCAGCAGCACGTTGACGCTCTTCGACGCGATCGACTTGTTGATCCCGAGGATGGCGCACAGCTCGCGGGCCGTGGCCCCGGGATGGTTGCCGAGGGCGCTGATGATGCGCCACTCGTTGGTGCCGACGCCGTGCAGGTGGTGGAAGACCCGCGATCCACCCCAGACGAGGACGTTGTTGAGCAGACCGAGCAGCGCGGGCGTGTACGAGTCGCGGTCGATGGTGACCGCGAGGCGTTCCGTCGACAGGCCCAGCGCACGGGCGCGCGCGGTGACGGCGTCGGACGGTTCGGAGATGCTCGGCATCCGCTTCTTTCCTGGCTCTGTCGCGGCGTGGGCGACGAGTTCGATTCTAGGAGGACGAAATTAAGTTTGCATATGAACAGGTTCAAATCTAACCTGAACCTATCGGCGCACTGAAGCCCGATGCGAACAATGGAGTCGACGTGCCTGACGCAAACCTGCCCGCAGCGGTGGTGACTCTCGACCTCGATCCCTTCGACATGGATGCCCTCCGCGATCCGCTCCGTGTCGACGAGACCATCCGCGAGGCCGGCGAGATCGTCCGGATGGATGCCCACGGGATCTGGATGACCGGTCGTTACGACGTGGTCGAGTCGGTCTTCCGCGACTACGAGACCTTCGAGTCGTCGGCGGGGACCGGCATCACGAACACGAAGCGCGCCGAGAACTGGCGCAAGCCCAGCGTGATCCTCGAGAACGACCCGCCCTCGCACACGAAGTACCGGCGGATCATGACCTCCGTGCTCAGCCAGCGCGTGGTGCGCCGGCTGACCGAGGGGTTCCAGGAGCGTGCCGACGCGCTCGTCGATCGTGTGCTGGCGACCTCGGAGTTCAATGCCGCCAAGGACCTCGCCGAGGCCTTCCCGCTGCAGGTGCTGCCCGACGCCGTGGGCTTCAGCCCGGAGGGTCGCGAGCATCTGCTGCCGTACTCGAACCTCAACTTCCAGGCCATGGGGCCGCGCAACGAGCTGTACCGACGCGCGTCGGAGGCGGCGCAGGAGGCGGCGACGTTCGTGAACTGGCAGATGCGCCGCGAGGCGCTCGCCCCCGGGGGCCTCGGCCACACGATCTACGGATTCGTCGACGAGGGCGAGATCTCCGAAGAGGACGCGGGGATGCTGGTGCGCACCTTCCTCTCGGCCGGCATCGACACGACGATCTTCGGCATCCAGTTCGCGCTGCTGGGTCTCATCGAGCACCCCGCGCAGTGGGCGCGCCTGCGCGAGGACCCCACGCTGGCGCGGAAGGCGTTCGAGGAAGGGCTGCGGTGGAACGCGCCGAGCCCCTACATCGGGCGAACGACCGCGCGCGAGACGACGATCGGCGGCGTCAGGATCGGCGCCGGCGAGAAGGTCGTCATGGCGTTGGCCGCGGCGAACCGCGATCCCCGTCGGTGGCAGGACCCCGACACCTACGATCTCGCCAGAGACCCCTCGGGTCACATGGCGTTCGGGACCGGCATCCACGGATGCGTCGGTCAGATGATGGCGCGGATGGAGGCGACCTGCCTCCTGACAGCGCTCGCGCGACGAGTGGACACGATCGAACTCGTCGGCGAACCGGTGCGGTTCTTCTCGAACTGGCTCCGGGGATTCGACGACCTGCCCGTGCGGGTCACCCTTCGCTGAGCGACTCCCGTCGCCCGGCGCCCCTCCATCCCATCACCACCCCCACCCCACCAGGAGACATCATGAAACGAGCAGCAAAGGTGCTGACCGGCTTCGCCGCCCTGACCCTCGCCCTCACCGCGTGCGGCACCGGCGGGAGCGCCGCCCCCACCCAGGCGACAACCGACGGCGAGCTGCAGACCGTGAACGTGGGAGCCGTGCCGGTCGTCGACGTGGCCGCGCTCTACATCGGCGAGAACGAGGGCTACTTCGAGGAGGAGGGCATCGCCCTCAACATCGAGTTCGGCCAGGGCAGCGCCGCGATGATCCCCGCGCTCCTCAACGGGCAGTACGACATCCAGTACGGCGGTTCGGTCAACCTGCTGCAGGCCGTCGGCTCGGGGCTCCCGCTCGTGGCCACGGCGGTCGGCGGACGCACCACCGGCGTCGTCGGCGAAGACCACGGCGGCGTCGTCGTGCCGGCCGACAGCGACATCCAGTCGGCCAAGGACCTCGAGGGCAAGACGGTCGCCGTCAACGCGCTCAAGGGCCTCCACGAGGTGTTCCTGTGGAGCGCGATCACCAAGGACGGCGGCGACCCCTCGAAGGTGAACTTCGTCGAGCTCGCGCTTCCCGACATGGGCGCCGCGCTCGAGTCCGGACAGATCGACGCAGCGTCGACCGCCGAGCCGTTCCTCGGCGTCCTGCTGGGCGGCGGGATGCGGCTGGCCGTGAGCACGTACGCCGAGGCAGACCCCGATCTGGTCACGGCGCTCTACTTCACGACCGCCGAGAAGGCATCGACCGACCGCGACCTCATCGAACGCTTCAACCGCGCCCTGGAGAAGTCGTTCGCCTACGCCGACGAGAACCCCGACGCGGTGCGCGCCGAATTGTCGAACTTCACGCAGATAGACCCCGCACTGATCGACACCATGATCCTCACCAACTTCACGTGGGGACTCAGCGAGGCCGATCTGCAGCTGATCGCCGATCTCGCCGCCGATGCGGGAACCCTCGAAGACCCGGACGACGCGGCAGAGAAGGCCGGCGCCTTCGTCGCGGCCGGCTGACAGCCCGGAGCCCTCACATGAAGAAGATCATCAACCACCCCGCGGACGTCATCGAGGACTACATCTCGGGTCTCGTCGGCGCCGAGCCGCACCTCGCACGGGTCGAGGGCTGGCCCGTCGTCGTGCGCAGCCCCGGGACGAGCAAGCGTGACGACCGCGTCGCGCTCGTCACGGGCGGCGGATCCGGCCATGAGCCGGCGCACGCCGGGTACGTCGGCCGGGGGATGCTGGATGCCGCGGTCCTCGGGCCCGTCTTCACGTCCCCGTCCGTCGACGCCGTGTACGCCGCGATCCGGACCGTCGCCACATCCGCCGGGGTCCTTCTGATCGTCAAGAACTACACGGGGGACCGCCTCAACTTCGCGCTCGCCGCGGAGCTGGCACGGGCGGACGGCACGCGGGTGGAGATGATCGTCGTCGCCGACGACGCGGCTCTGGGGGACTCCTCCAGGGCCGGTCGCCGGGGGCTCACCGGCACCGTGCTCGTGCACAAGGTCGCCGGCGCCGCCGCCGAGGAGGGCCGCACGCTGGACGAGATCCTCGCCCTCACGCGTCGATTCCTCGCCGGCACCGCGAGCATGGGCGTGGCGCTCGGCCCCTGCACCACGCCGGGCGCCACGGCGCCCAACTTCGAGCTGGGTGACGACGAGATCGAATGGGGCCTCGGCATCCACGGCGAAGCGGGGGTCGAACGCGGCGCTCTCGTGCCGAGCGCCGATATCGCGCGCCGGCTCGTCGCGACGGTCGTCGACGACCGGGGGCTCCGCGCGGGCGAGGAGGTCGTCGCGCTCGTCAACTCGCTGGGCGGCACCCCCGATCTCGATCTGCGCATCCTCCACGGCGACGTGCTGCGCGCGCTCGCCGCGGCGGGCCTGCGGGTGCGGATGACGTGGGCGGGGCCGTTCCTGACCTCGCTCGAGATGCCGGGCGCTTCGCTCACCGTGGCCCGTGTCGATGCCGAACTGATCGAGCTGCTGGGTGCCCGGGCGGACGTGACGGCGTTCCCCGCGCACACGGCGACGCTCGACGAGGGCGGCCCCGCCGTCGTGCCGGGTCCCGCTGTCACCCCGATGCTGCGGGGCGACGGCGAACCGGACCCGCACGTGGGCGGGGCCGCGGCGATCGTGGCCGCGATCGCCGACGCCCTCATCGCCGCGGAGCCCGAGCTCACCGACCTCGACCGCCGCGTCGGCGACGGCGATCTCGGCGTGAACCTCGCCCGCGGGGCGTCGGCCGTGCTCGCCGCCGCCGACGAGCTGCGGTCGAGCCCGAGCGTCACCGGCTACCTCGGCGCGGTGTCCGACATCCTGCGGCGCGAGGTCGGCGGCACATCGGGCCCGCTGTACAGCCTGCTCGTGCTCGCCATGGCCGACGACCTGCGCGCCGTCGCCGCGCCCGGTGCGACCGACTGGGCGCGCGCGTTCGCCGCCGGTGTCGCCCGCGTCCGCGAGATCGGCGGGGCGTCTCCGGGAGACAGCACCATGGTCGACGCCCTCCAGCCTGCCGCCGATGCGCTCTCGGGCGCCGGCGACGCCGCCCAGCGGGTCGCCGCCGCCGCGACCGCCGCGCGCGCCGGCGCCGAGCAGACTGCGGCGCTCAGGCCGTCCCTCGGGCGCAGCAGCTACGTCGGCGCCCGCGCGGTCGGGGTGCCCGATCCCGGGGCCGTGGCGATCGCGGTGCAGTTCGACGCGATCGTGCGCGAGATCGGCGGCCCCTCATGACCGCCCCCGTCACCTCGCCCACCACCACCATCCGCACCCGGCGTCCGTCGCGGCGGATGCGGGGAGAACCCGTGCTCTGGGGCGCCGCGGGGCTCATCACCCTCGCCGTGCTGCTGCAGGTGCTCCCGTCGCTGGGGCTCGTCAACCCGACGTACTTCCCGCCGCTGTCGGAGATGCTCGGTGCGCTCGTGGCGCAGCTGCAGAGCCCCGCGTTCTGGCAGGCCTTCGGGGCGACCGTCCTCGGATGGGGCATCGGGCTCTCGATCGCGGTCGTCGGCGGCATCCTCGGGGGAGTCGTCATCGCGAGCGTGCCGGTCGTCGACCGGATGCTCTCGTCGACGATCGAGTTCCTGCGGCCCATCCCCTCGGTCGCGCTCGTGCCCATCGCCGCGCTGCTGTTCGGCACGACGATGCAGGCGACGCTGCTGCTGGTCGTGTTCGCGAGCATCTGGCCGGTGCTCCTGCAGGTCATCTACGGCGTCCGCGACGTCGACCGCGTGGCGCTCGACACGGCCCGCAGCTACCGGCTGGGCGGTGCCAGGACCCTCCGGACGGTCGTCTGGCCGAGCATGACGCCCTACCTGATCGTCGGCATCCGCCTGTCGGCCGCCGTCGCCCTCATCCTCGAGATCACCGGAGAGCTCGTGATCGGCTCCCCGGGACTCGGCAAGCTGATCGCGCTGGCGCAGTCGTCGGCCGCGATCTCCACGATGTACGCCCTCGTGCTCGTGACGGCGCTGCTCGGCGTGGTCGTGAACGTGGGCACCCGTCTCATCGAACGCCGCGTGCTGTTCTGGCACGCATCCGTGCGGGGAGAGGTGCGCTGACATGAAAGCACTGCGCTGGATCTTCGTCACCTTCGCCGTCCCGGTCGTGCTGATCGCGCTCTGGCAGCTGCTGGCCGAGGTGTCGCAGAACTTCTACTGGCCGACACCCGGGCAGATCGTCGGGGTGTTCCCCGACACCTGGCTGCAGGGGCGGCTCTCGGACGATGTGCTGCCGAGCCTCACGCGCCTGGTCATCGGGTACGTCTGCGCTCTCGTGATCGCTGTGCTGCTGGGGGTGCTCGTCGGCTCCTACCGCCGGGTGCGGCTCTACACCGAGCCGGTGTTCGAGCTGTTCCGTGCGATCCCCCCGCCGGTGCTCGTTCCGATCGTGATGCTCTTCACGGGCATCGGCACGAACATGCAGATCACGGTCATCGCGTTCGGCAGCCTCTGGCCCATCCTGATCAACACGATCGAGGGCGTGCGCGGCATCGACCTCACCCAGGCCGACACCGCGCGCTCGTACCGGCTCGGCGGGATCCGCCGGCTGCTCACGATCACGGTGCCGGCCGCATCCCCGAAGATCTTCGTCGGCGCCCGGCAGGCCCTCTCGATCGGCATCATCATGATGGTCATCAGCGAGATGTTCGCCTCGACGAACGGCATCGGCTTCAACATCATCCAGTTCCAGCGACTGTTCCAGGTGACCGAGATGTGGAGCGGGATCATCCTGCTCGGCCTCATCGGCGTCGCCGCGAACGTCGTGTTCACGTTGGTCGAGCGTCGCGTGCTGCGCTGGTACGTCGGCATGCAGACGCAGGAGAGGTGACAGACATGTCCGCACAGGTACGCGAGCCCATGCTCCAGGTCGAGACGCTGCACAAGGTGTACGGCTCGGGCAGCACCGCCGTCGAGGCCATCGGCAGCCTCGACTTCACGATCGGGCGCGGTGAGCTCGTCTGCATCGTCGGCCCGTCCGGCGCCGGCAAGACCACATTCCTGCGCTGCGTGTCGGGACTGCTGGCCCCCACGTCGGGGCGGGTGGTGCTCGAAGGCGCTGCCGTCACCGAGCCGCCGGAGGGGATGGCGGTCGTGCTGCAGGACTACGGGCGGAGCCTGTATCCGTGGCTGACGGTGCACGACAACGTCGAGCTGCCGCTGAAGGCCAAGGGCACCGGCAAGGCCGAGCGCACCCGTCTGGTCGCCGAGGCGCTCGAGGCGGTGGGGCTCGCAGCCGCCCACAAGAAGTATCCGTGGCAGCTCTCGGGCGGGATGCAGCAGCGCGTGGCCATCGCGCGGGCGATCGCCTACCAGCCGCACGTGCTGATCATGGACGAGCCGTTCGCCGCCGTCGACGCGCAGACGCGCGCGGACCTCGAAGACCTCGTCCGCCGGCTCTGGAAGCAGCTGGGGGTCACGGTGCTGTTCGTCACGCACGACATCGACGAGTCGGTGTACCTCGGTGAGCGGGTGATCGTGCTCTCGCACGCGCCCACCTTCGTGCTCGAGGACGTCGCCATCCCGCTGCCCGACGAACGCGACCAGCTGACGACGCGGGCGCTGCCCGAGTTCGCCGAGCTGCGCACCCGGGTGTACGAGCTCATCCAGCGCGCCAAGCACGTGAACTACCGCACGCCGCGCGGCGATGCCGGATGAGGGGGCGCGCATGCTGACACTGCAGGTGGCCTCGCGGGTCGACGAGGCGGACGGCATCGCCGGCCTCGTGCTGGTGGATCCCCAGGGGCAGTCGCTGCCGGAGTGGACGCCCGGTGCCCACATCGACGTGCACATCGACCGACCGGGCGAGGGGGCGCTCGTGCGGCAGTACTCGCTGTGCGGCGACCCGGCCGATCGCTCCGCCTACCGGATCGCCGTGCTGCGGGAGGATGCGGGCGGAGGCGGCAGCAGGCATCTGCACGAGCGCGTGCGCCCCGGTCAGCTGGTGCGGGTCTCCGAGCCCCGATCGCTGTTCCCGTTCGCGGTGCGCGAGCGCATGGTGTTCGTCGCCGGCGGCATCGGCATCACCCCCATCCTGCCGATGGTCGCCGCCGCCGAGGCCGCCGGGATCGACTGGACGCTGCACTACGCGGGCCGTGAGCCCGGGGCGATGGCGTTCGGCGCGCATCTCGCCGCCTTCGGCGACCGCGTCCGGGTCTACGTCAGTGCGCAGGGACAGCGGATGGCGCTGCCGCAGATCATCGGCGACGCGGCCGGGGCGGCGGTCTTCGCGTGCGGCCCGTCGCGGCTGCTCGACGAGCTCGAGACGGTGTGCACGGATGCGGGCGTGGACCTCGTGGTCGAACGGTTCGCGAACGACAACGTGCTCACGTCCGAGTCGGATCACGCCTTCGAGGTGGAGCTCTCGCTCACGGGCGGCACCCTCACGGTGCAGCCCGGAGAGAGCATCCTCGACAAGGTGGTGGCCGCCGGCATCCCCGCGCCGTCGTCGTGCCGCGGCGGTACGTGCGGCACCTGCGAGACGTTCGTGGTCGAGGGCGAGCCCGACCACCGCGACGCCGTGCTCAACGCGAAGGAGCGCGAGGAGTCCGAGGTGATGATGATCTGCGTCTCGCGGTGCAAGGGTGCGCGGCTCGTTCTCGAGCTGTGACTCCCGTGCGCCGCATCCCTCGGGTGTGGCGCACGGAGGGTCAGTCGGCGGCGGCCAGCGCCGGCGTCTGGTCGGCGGGGGCGGGCGCGTCGCGCACCCGGTCGATCATCCCGCGCAGCCAGACGTTGAGCGTGACGACCTGATCGTCCGAGAGCCCCTCCAGGATGATGTCCTGGCCGCTCATCGAGACCGGGAGCATGTCGCGGTGCATCTGGGCGCCCGACGGCGTGAGATACATCGGCCGGGAGCCGCGGGGTCCGTCCACGAGCACGATCAGGCCGTGCGCGGTGAGGGTGGTGACGCTCTTGGAGACGACCGCCTTGTTGACCGCGATGAACTCGGAGACCTCCGTCGCCGACGCCCCGGGTCGCAGGGCGAGAGCAGAGATGACGCGCCAGTCGTTGGTGCCGAGGCCGAAGCGCCGCCGCAGCTCGTGCGACTCGCGCCACACCAGGGCGTTCGAGAGCAGGGCGAGCAATCGCGGCGTGAAGTTCTCGGGGTCGATGATCTCGTCGAGTGGCTCGGTCACCAGGTCCGCCACCGGGTATGCGGGGGCGGAGTGTTCGGGATGCATGCGGCTCCTTCGTGGGGAAGAGGGAGCACGAGGGGGCCCGACCGCGCGGATCGGACCCCCTCGTGCGGGTCGGTCGGTCAGTGTGCCATGGCGGCCAGCGCCTCGGGGTCGATGGTCGCGATCGAGCGGGTGTCCTGGAAGGCGCGGACGCCCTCGATGCCCTGCTCGCGGCCGAACCCGGACTGCTTCATGCCGCCGAAGGGCGCGCGCAGATCCAGGCGGGTGGCGCCGTGATCGTTGACCCACACGTACCCGCATTCCAGCTGCGAGCCGACGCGGTGCGCGGCATCGGGGTCGGCGGTCCAGACCGACCCGCACAGCCCGCCCCAGGTGTCGTTCGCCAGGCGCACGGCCTCGTCCTCGGTGTCGAACGGGATGAGGGGGATGACGGGACCGAACTGTTCCTGCGTGACGACGCGCAGATCCAGCGCGGGGTCCACGACGATCGCGGGCCGCAGGAAGTTGCCGCCGGCGAGATCCCCGCCGGGCAGCTCGCCGAACTCGCGCACGTCGGCGCCGGCCGACTTCGCCTCCTGGATGATCTCCGCGACGAACGCCTTCTGCGCGGGCTGGTGCAGCGGGCCCATCGTGGTGCCCTCGTCGAGCCCGTAGCCGATGACCGCCTTCTCGAGGCGGGCCGAGAGGCCCGCGACGACCTCGTCGAGCCGCGACCGGTGCACGAAGACGCGCTTGGCGTTCATGCAGATCTGCCCCGTCGTGTCGTACACGGCGGCGTAGAGCCGGTCGAGGTGCGCGTCGTCGATGATCGCGTCCTCGAGGAAGACCGCCGCGTCGTTGCCGCCGAGCTCGAGGGTCACCCGGGTGAGGGACTTCGACGCCATCTCCATGATGCGCTTGCCGCCGTTCACCGAGCCGGTGAAGCAGACCTTGGCGACATCCGTGTTCTGGATGAGGCCGGACATCTGGTCGTCGCGACCGGTGACGACGTTCAGCACACCCGGCGGCAGCTTCTCGGCGATGCGCTGCACGACGCGCGTCGTGGCCAGCGGTGCCGAGGGCGGCGGCTTGACGATCGCCGTGTTGCCGGCGAGCAGCGCGTGGGGCAGCGCGGCGCCCAGAATCGCGATGGGCCAGTTGAACGGCACGATCACCGTGACGACGCCGATCGACTGGTACGACACCTCCGTCGACACCGGGATCGCCCCGGGGATGACCGGCAGCGTCTTGGCGGTGTCGACCTCGTCGGCCAGCGACAGTGCCAGGTTCCAGCGGATCTCGAAGACGAGGGCGTCCACCCACGCTTCGAAGCGCACCTTGCCGTTCTCCTGCGACAGGATGGCGGCGTCCGCATCGCGATCGTCGGCGATCCCCGCAATGGCCTCCGCCATGAGCTTCGCGCGTTCGGTGGCCCCGAGCGCGGACCACGCCGGGTAGGCGTCCTTCGCGGCGGCGACCGCATCCGCGACGTCCTTCTCGGACGCGGCGGCGGCCTCGCCGACGATCGCGCCCGGTTTGGCGGGGTCGGCGATCGAGAGCGTGTTCTCGGTGAACCGCTCCTCGCCGCCGATGTACAAGCCCGTCCGCGTTCCCGCGGTGGTCAACACATCTCCAGTCATCTCGACATGCACCTCTCTGTGTGTCGTTCGCTTCCGGGAGCAGAGCTCCCGGTCTCGTCGGAGTCGACGAGCGTCTCGGGTCGAGCCGCCGCGCCACGAGCGCAACGGCGTTGTCGACGAGTCTGGGGCCTGATCGCCCCACCTTCAAGCTGTAAACGAGTTTAGATACATTCTTGTTTACTTGTAAATAGCATCGTGCTAGCGTCGCTCCCGTCCTGAGGCGCACGCCCAGCGGACAACCGAGAAAGTGTCGATGACGACGCGCGAGATCGGCGTCGGAAACGGCATCCGTGTCATTCAACGAGGAGACATGTGATGAGTACGAACACCCTGGAAACGGGGAGATCGCACACGGTCGAAGAGCTCGAGGAGCTCGCGTTCGAGTTGCGCGCGAAGCTGCTCCAGCTCTGCGGCACCTACGAGGGCGCCGTGCACGTGGGCGGCGATCTCTCGTCGGCCGACATCTTCACCGCGCTGTTCGAGTACGGGCTGCGCGTGGACCCGACGGATCTCTCCAACCCGGCGCGGGATCGCTTCGTGCTCAGCAAGGGTCACGCGGCGGTCGCGATGTACATCGCCATGGCCATCCGCGGATTCTTCGCCTACGACGGGATCGTCGAGACCTACGGCCTCCTCGACAGCGCCTACGGCATGCATCCCTGCAAGGTCCAGCTGCCGGGCGTCGAGGCGTCCACCGGCTCGCTCGGACACGGGCTCCCGCTCGCGGTCGGCATGGCGCTGGGCGCCCGTCACCGCGGGGAGCAGCACCGCGTGTTCACGCTGATGGGCGACGGCGAGACCGGCGAAGGATCGGTGTGGGAGGCCGCGATGGCGGCCAACTCGAACCGGCTCGGCAACCTCGTCGCGTTCATCGACCGCAACCGGCAGCTCATGACCAGCTTCGACGAGGAGCGCGTCGTGCTCGAGCCGTACCCCGACAAGTGGCGCGCGTTCGGATGGAACGTCGTCCACATCGACGGACACGACATGGGTGCGCTGGTGGCGGCGATCGACGCCCTGCCGGACAGCGACTCCGACACCCCCACCGTGATCGTCTGCGAGACGGTCAAGGGCAAGGGCGTCGACTTCATGGAACGGAACCTGGCGTGGCACGCGGGGTCGCTGGGAGCGGCCGACCTCGAGCGCGCGATGGCGGCCCTGCGCGCGACGCGCGAGAAGGAGAGTGTCTGATGCCCACGACGTTCACATTCGGAGAGATGCTCTCGGCCCGCTCCGTGATCGGCGCGACCCTGGCGGAGCTGGGGGAGCAGAACGACAACCTCTTCGTCCTCACCCCCGACATCGGGCAGTCGCTGACGGAGTTCCGCGACGCCTTCCCCGACCGGTTCGTCGATGTGGGCCTCGCCGAGCAGGCGTGCGTCGGCATCGCCGCGGGACTGGCCTACGACGGCAACATCCCGGTGGTGTCCGGCATGCTCCCCTTCCTGTCGATGCGAGCGCTCGAGCAGATCCGCACCGACGTCTGCTACCCGAACCTGCCGGTCAAGATCATCGGCACCCACGGCGGGCTCGTCGGCAACGGCGGCTCGACGCACTACGCCGTCGAGGACCTCACGCTGATGGGCGCGCTGACCAACATGACGGTCACCTCGATCGGCGACCCGCTGATGGTCGGCGAGGTGCTGCGCCAGTCGATGGCGATGCAGGGACCCATCTACATCCGGCTCGCCGTCGGCAAGAAGGACAAGGTGCTCTACGAGCCCGGCCAGCACGAGGTGCGCATCGGCAAGGGCATCATCGCCCGGGAGGGCACCGACGCGACGATCTTCACGCACGGCACGACGGTGGCGCAGGCGCTGGATGCGGCCGATGAGCTCGCCAAGGACGGCCGGAGCGTGCGCGTCGTCGACATGTGGACGCTGAAGCCCATCGACCAGGAGCTCGTCATCCGCTCCGCCGCGGAGACCGACGGTCGCTTCGTCGTCCTCGAGGACCACCTCGCCTACGGCGGCCTCGCGACGCGGGTCGCCGATGTCGTCGCCGACAACGGCCTGCACTTGAACGCGTTCGAGCGCCTCGGCATCCCGCAGGTGTATGCCGGGTTCGGCGACGACGAGGAGCTGCGCAACAAGCACGGCTACGGACTGGCCCACACGGTCGCCGCCCTCCGGCGCGTCATCGCCGCCGCGGACTGACCCACCATGAGCGCTCAACGGAGAGACGAATGAGAACTGTAGCCGTGACCAGGATCGGGAGTCTCCGCGACCCCGACGAGAGCACACGAGGACGCATCGGCGTCGTGGACTTCCCCGATCAGGAGCTCGGGCCCGAGGACGTGCGCATCCGCGTCGCGTACTCGGCCATCTGCGGCTCCGATCCGCACCTCGCCGAGGGCTTCTTCGGCACGGACGTGCCGATCGGGCTCGGACACGAGCTGTCCGGTGTCGTCGAGGCGCTGGGAGAGCGCGCGACCCGTAACGGACTGTCGATCGGCGACCGCGTGGCGGGCAACTTCCTGCGCTTCTGCGGGACGTGTCGCCCGTGCCAGGAGGGCAAGCAGCAGTTCTGCGAGAACATCCAGGAGTACAACCGCCCGGGGATGGCCGAGACCGTCACCTGGCACGAGTCGCAGGTCTACCGCCTGCCCGACGACGTGTCGCTGCTCCAGGGCGCGATCCTCGAGCCGACCTCGGTCGCCGTGCGGATCGCCGACAAGACGAACATCAAGGTCGGCGACCGCGTGGCGATCTGCGGGGGCGGACCGATCGGCCAGCTCGCGCTGCAGGTGCTCAAGATGCACGGCGCGACCTCGCTCACCCTCATCGAGCCCATCGCGGAGCGGCGTGAGATGGCGCTCCGGCACGGTGCCGAGCACGTCATCGACCCCGTCGGCGAGAACCAGCTCGAGCGTGCCGACCAGATCACCGGCGGCCGTGGGTTCGACGTCGTGGTGGATGCGTCGGGGTCGACGCGCGCGGTCACCGGGCTCCTCGACCTCGCCGCCAAGGGCGCGACCGTGGTCTACGGGGCGATGTACCCGCACGATTTCGCGATGCCGCTCAACCTGACGGACTACCTCTATACGAAGGAGCTCACCCTGACCGGTGTCTTCGTCTCGCCCTACGCCTTCCCCCGCGCGCTCCAGGTCCTGCCGCACCTGGACGTGAGCGAGCTGACCGAGGCCGTCTTCGACATCGAGGACGCGGTCGAGGCGTTCGCCGTGCACGTCAGCGGCGCCCATCCCAAGGTCGTCATCCGCTGCAACCGGATCGACGAGGAGGTGCGGCGATGAGCGTTCTCACCGAAACCGCCCCCGCGCTGCCCTCCGTCGCGCCGATCCTCGAGGTGCGAGAGATCACCAAGCACTTCGACGGCGTCCAGGCCCTCCGGGGAATCGACCTCCAGGTGCGGCCGGGCGAGATCCACGCGCTTCTCGGCGAGAACGGTGCGGGCAAGTCGACGCTCATCAAGATCATCACCGGGCTGTACCAGCAGGACCGGGGCGAGGTGCTGGTCGCGGGCGAGCCCGTCGACTTCCCGACCGTCCGCGCGGCGCACCGGGCCGGCGTCGTGGCGCTCTACCAGGAGCTCTCGATCGTGCCGACGATCAGCGTCGCCGAGAACATCGTGCTGGGGGAGGACGCCCCGTCGACCCTCGGATTCGTGCGCTGGAAGGAGCTCCGCGCCCACGCGCGCGCCCAGCTGGACCGCCTCGGCCAGAGGATCAACCTCCGCCGGCTCGCGGGAGGGCTCTCGCCCGTCCAGCAGACGATGGTGGCCGTCGCCCGCGCGCTGTCGATCGACGCCAAGGTGCTCATCCTGGACGAGCCGACCGCCGCGCTCACCGACACCGAGATCGAGGGGCTCTTCACGGTGCTGCGGAGCCTGCGCGACGAGGGCGTCGCCATCGTCTACGTCTCGCACCGCCTCGAAGAGGTGTTCGCCCTGTGCGACCGCCTGACGGTGATGCGCAACGGCCGGACGATCGTGACCAAGGATGTGTCCGACACCTCGATCGACGACGTCATCTCGACGATGGTCGGTCGCGAGCAGAACGAGCTGTATCCCGAGCGCGGCGGCGGCACGGGCGACGTGGTCCTGTCGGTCGAGGGTCTGTCGGGCCGGCGCGTCAGCGATGTGTCGTTCCAGGTGCGCGCCGGCGAGGTCGTCGGTGTCGGCGGGCTGGCGGGATCGGGGCGCAGCGAGCTGCTGCGCCTGCTCGCCGGAGCCCAGAAGCAGTCGGCGGGCACGGTGCGCGTCGGCGGCGACGCCGTGGTCGGCCGCGGCGTGGGTCGCGCGCTCGACGCCGGGATCGCGCTCGTTCCCGAGGAGCGCCGCGCGCAGGGCGTGATCCTGTCGGCGCCGATCGCCGACAACATCGCGATCGCGAACCTGAAGACGGTCAGCCCCGGCGGCATCGTGTCGGGCAGACGCATCGTGCATCTGGCGAAGCAGGCGATGTCGGACCTGCAGATCAAGGCACGCAGCGTCCGCCAGCCCGTCGGGCAGCTCTCGGGCGGCAACCAGCAGAAGGTCGTGCTGGCGAAGATGCTCGCGCGCAACCCCCGGGTGCTGCTCATGGACGAACCCACGCGAGGAATCGACGTGGGGACCAAGGCGGAGATCTACCGCCTCATCCGCGAACTCGCGGCAACGGGTACGGCGGTCGTCGCCGTCTCCAGTGAACTGCCCGAACTGATCGGGCTCTCGGATCGGATCCTCGTGATGCACGAGGGGCGCATCTCCGGCGAAGTCGACGCGGACGTCGCCGATGACGAGCTCCTCCTCACGTACGCATATGGAAGGGACGCCTGACATGGCGAAGACAGACACTCTCACGATCGCCGCGGTGGAGCGGGAACGCTCCTCGCCGCTGCAGTGGGTCTGGCAGGGGAGCACGGTCATCGCGCTCGTCGTCCTGGTCATCGTGTTCACGGTCGCCGGCAACGGGGTGTTCCTCACCGCCGGCAACATGACCAACATCCTGAACCAGGTCGCGATCCTCACGATCATCGCGGTCGCACAGACCTTCGTCATGGTCGTCGGCGACTTCGACCTGTCGGTCGGCACGACGGCCACCCTGTCGGGGGCGTCGGCCGCCGCGCTCATGATCGCCGGCACGCCGGTGCCGCTGGCGATCGTGCTCGCGCTGGTGGTGGGAACGCTGGTGGGCCTGGTGAACGGCATCCTGGTCGCCTACCTCAACCTCTCGGCCTTCGTCGCGACGCTGGCCACGATGACCACCGTCGGCGGGCTCGCGCTGATCGTCACCGGCGGGACGACCCTGTACGGCTGGCCGGAGGAGTTCGGCTTCCTCGGGCAGTCCCGGATCAACGGCGTGCCGTTCCCGGTCGTGTACGCCATCGCCATCGCCCTCATCGCCTGGGCGGTGCTGCGGTTCACCACGATCGGACGCCGCTGGTACGCGATCGGCGGCAACTCCGAGGTCGCGCGGCTCTCGGGCGTCAGCGTGCGCTCCACCCGCCTGCTGGCGTTCGTGGTCGCGGGCTTCCTCTCGGGCCTGGGCGGCATCGTCCTGGTCAGCCGGTTGGGAAGCGCCGGCTCCTCCAGCGCCAACGACCTGATGATGTTCGCGGTCGCCGCCGTGTTCCTCGGCATGACCCTGCTGCGGTCGGGGCAGGCGAACATCGGCGGCACGATCGTCGGCGTCGCGATCATCGGCGTCGTCCAGAACGGCCTCAACATCATCGGCGTCAACACCTACATCCAGCAGGTGCTCATCGGCGTGATCATCATCGCCGCCGTGCTCCTGTCGGGGCTCAAGCAGAAGAACGCGTAGCGACGACGCACCGCGCTCCGCCCCTCCCGACATCCCCTCTCGCCGGGGCACCCCCGTCCCGGCGATCCCACCCACACAGTACGAATCTCGACAAAGGAGTTCGCTCATGCGCACTGTATTCACCAAGGGCCGCCGCACGGCCGTCGTGCTCGCCTTCGCCGCCGCGGTGGCGCTCACCGGATGCTCGGTGACCACCGGGGCATCCGAGGGCGGCACGAGCGCCGAGGGTAAGACCGACGGACTCGGAGACGACGGCGTCTTCCGGGTCGCGGCCTTCACCGCCGGCTACGCCACCCCCGGCGGCAAGCTGACGCTCGACGAGTTCGTCGAGAAGGGCAACGCCCAGGAGAACTGGGAAGTCACGCTGTACACGAGCGCCTTCGACTACGACAAGATCAACAGCGACGTCCAGACCGCCATCCAGCAGGGCGCCGACGCCATCCTCGCCGGGTTCCCGGACCCGCGTCAGATCGCCCCGCTCGTGCAGGCGGCGCAGGAGGCCGGCATCCCGATCTTCTCGATCGACGGCGGCGTGGAGCCCAACGACGACTTCGTCGTGGACATCACCTTCAGCCAGGAGGTGACCGCCGATCTGACCGTCGGCGCGCTCGAGGAGGCCATGGGCGGACTCGAGGGCAAGAACGTCATGGTCATCGGCCACGACCCGCACATCGGCATCCAGACGCGCTCGAACCTGGCCCTGGACAAGCTCGAGGGAGCCGGGGCCATCATCGCCGGCGGCGGGATGAAGCAGGCCCTCGACCCGGGGACGGGACGCACCGAGGCGCTGAACTTCGTCACCGACTACCTGCAGGCCAACCCCGAGGGCCTCGACGGCGTCTGGGTGGGCTGGGACGACGCGGCGCTCGGTGCGGCGCGGGCCATCACCGAGGCGGGTCGCGACGACATCTACGTGACCGGCGTCGACGCGCTCGGCGAGACCGCCGTCGAGATCGCGAAGAACGGACCCATGTACGCATCGGTCGCCCAGGACTGGGTCAAGGTCGTCGACCAGATCATCGACCTGATGAACGACTACCGCGACACGGCGACGCTGCCGGAGGTCAACTACATCCCGCTCGACGGGCAGCTGATCGATCGCAGCAACGTCGCGTCCTACGAGCCGACGCTCTGACGCGGGCACGGACGATGAGCGCTGCACATTCGGCCGACACCTCGGCGCTGCTGGACCTGACCGGCGACATCGTCGTCGTGACGGGTGCCTCCAGCGGCATCGGTCAGGCGGCGGCGGAGGTCTACGCCGCCGCCGGGGCGACGGTCGTCGTCCTCGGACGGAGCGAGGAGCGGGTGCACCAGGTCGCGGCGGGGATCGTCGCGGCCGGGGGCACCGCCCACGGGTACGCGGTCGACGTCGCCGTGCGCGGCGCGGTGGACGCCGTCTTCGAGCGGATCACCGCCGAGGTCGGCCGCCCCACCGTGGTCGTCGCGAACGCGGGCATCGCCGGGGGCGAGAGCTACCTGGGCGAGGGCCGCATCGCGCAGTACACGGATGCGGAATGGGACGAGGTCCTCGCCACCAACCTCACCGGGACGTTCGAGACCGTCCGCGCTGCGGCGCGGGTGCTCGAATCCGGCGGCAGGATCCTCGTCACCGCCTCGACGGCGGGGCTGCGGACGGACCCCATGGTCTCGTACGCGTATGTCACGACGAAGGCGGGGATTCTCAACCTCGTCCGCCAGCTCGCGCTGGAGCTCGCGCCCCGCGGCATCCGCGTGAACGCGATCGCACCCGGTCCGTTCAAGGGCACCCGCATCGGCGACGGCAAGACCGAGATCTCGCCCGAGTTCGAGGCCGTGTGGGCGGGCACCATCCCCCTCGCGCGGATGGGGACGATGGCGGAGATCCAGGGCCCCATGCTGTTCCTCGTCGCCCCGGCGTCGTCGTTCATCACCGGGGCGGTCCTCGCCGTCGACGGCGGTGCGCTCGCCCTGTCCCACACCGGATTCTGACGAATCCACACGCCGTGCCGGCGTGGAGCCCTCCACGCCGGCACACCCCTGACGAAGGAGATTTCTCATCATGAGGCTAGAAGGCAAAGTCGCGCTCATCACGGGCGGCGCCAGCGGTATCGGTCGGGCGACCGTCGAGAAGTTCGTGCGAGAGGGGGCGAAGGTCGTCATCGCCGACATCAACCTCGCTCAGGCGCAGCAGGTCGTCAACGAGATCACGGCGTCGGGGTCTCCCGGCGCCACCTCGGCCGTCCGCGTCGACGTCTCGGTGTACGCCGAGGTGGAGGCGGCCGTGGCCCACGCCGTCGAGACGTTCGGGGCGCTGGATGTCATCTTCAACAACGCCGGCATCGCGGGCGGGAAGCCCCTGCTCGACCACGACCCCGTCGCGGACTACGAGCCGATCATCCGCATCGACCAGGACGGCGTCTACTACGGCATCCTCGCGGCGGGCCGTCAGTTCCGCGCCCAGGGCACGGGCGGCGTCATCATCTCGACATCCTCGATCTACGGCGAACAGGCCGCCGAGCTGTCGTTCACGTACAGCGCCGCCAAGGCCGCCGTCATCTCGTTCACCCGGTCGGCGGCGTACGAGCTGGCCGAGTACGGCATCCGCGCGGTGGCGATCACCCCCGGGCGGGTCGGCACGCCGATCATCAACCAGTTCAGCGACGAGCTCAAGGCGACCTTCGCCTCCGAGCAGCTGCGCAACAAGATGACGGCGCCCGAGGAGATCGCGGACGTCGTGGCCTTCCTCGCATCCGATGAGGCCAACGCGATCAACGGCACCGTGGTGAGCGTCGACGACGGCTACTCGGTGTTCAAGCAGCGTCTCGACCTGCCCGTGTTCTGAGGCGCACGATGGATCTGGATCTGGCGTGCCACCTGTCGGCGATCACCCCGGACCTCGCGCCGGCCCATCTCGTGCCGGTCCTGCGTGACCTGCGCGAGATGGGCTACCGCCGGGCGGTGCTGCCGCCGCTCGACACCGAGACGACCGACGCCGCGCCCCTCGCGGACGCGTTCGCGCAGGCAGGGATGCGGCCGATCGCGATGTGCGGTCAGTCCCCCGACGCCGACGTCTCGTCCCCGGATGCCGACGTGCGCCGGGCCGGGATCGAACGGCTGCGGCGAAGCATCCGATGGGCGGAGCGTCTCGGGGCCGATCAGCTCAACGGGGTGCCGTACGGGCTGTTCGGGCGCCCCGCCACGCCGCTCGACGCGGCACTGCTGCGCGAGAGCGCGCGGGCGGTGGGTACGGTCGCCGACGAGGCGGCGGCGCGCGGGGTCCAGCTGACCTTCGAGGTGCTCAACCGCTACGAGGAGTCCGCGATCAACACGGCGGCGCAGGCCATGGCCTACGTCGACGACAGCGGCTCGTCGCACCTCGGCGTGCACCTCGACACGTTCCACATGGCCATCGAGGAGGCCGACGCGATGGCGGCGATCCGCCGGGCGCTGCCGCGCCTGCGCTACCTCGAGCTCGGGCAGTCGGGCCGCGGTCCGCTCGGCACCGGCGCGGTCGACATCGCGGGGATCGTGCGCGATGCGCTGGATGCCGGCTACGACGGTCGCTGGGGCGTCGAGGCGTTCTCGCGCCCGCTCGCCGGCCCCGCCGCCGACGCGCTCTCGATCTGGCGGGCGCCGTACGCCGATGGGCTCGAGCTCGCCCGTGACGCCGTCGGAGTGATCCGCCGCGGGTGGTCCGAGAGCGTCCCCGGCCGACGGTCGCACCGTCTGGCCCGCGCCGCCGAATGACCCCCCACCACCCCTGACCCGCGAGACAGCACTCCGGCGCCGAGACAGCGGGTTAAACCCACTGTCTCGGC